>NZ_SRZM01000307.1 GCF_019402445.1 Brachyspira pilosicoli | reverse complement strand
TACAAATACAATTTAAAAAACTCATTCTTATAAAGAATTAATATTAAAAATTATATGCAATAGATTTTTATATATCTATTGACTTTTTAATTTATTTATTATATACTATAACAATCAAAATATATGGCGGTGTAGCCAAGTGGTAAGGCAGGAGTCTGCAAAACTCTTATTCATCGGTTCGAATCCGTTCGCCGCCTCATTTTTCTGATTTTTTGTTAACATAATGAAAAAAATATATATTTTTGCAATATTCTTCTTAGTTATCGTACTTATGCTTACTCAAAAGCTCTATGTACTAACTATCAAAGAAAGAAAATCTACTCAAACAGCAAATGATTCATATGAACCAAGAGGAACTATTTATGATTCTAAAATGCGTCCTCTTACAATCAATGTCCCAGTATACACTATGTATATAGATACTCAGTCTGTAGCAGAATTAGATGGAAAAGAAGGAGTAAATGTAAATGAAGGATATGATGAAATATTAAGATTACTAGGTATTACAAAAGAAAGATTTGCAGAACTATTAAAAAATAAAAGAAGAACTATAAGATTAGCAAGAAATGTTAGTTTGGATGTTTATAATAAAATAAAAGAAGTAAAAAACAAATATAATATAAAAAGTATTTATGGTGATGAAAGCTATAAAAGATTTTACCCATATAGTGATATATTTGCACATGTTATAGGATATATGAATAAATCTGAAACAGAAGGTTATGCAGGTTTAGAAGCTACTTATCAAAATGTATTATCATCAGTAAATGGACAATCAAAGGATTTAGTTTTAACACTTGATAGAGATATACAAACTATAGTGAGAAATGAAGTATTAAAAACTGTAGCAGAAAAGTCCCCTCAATCTGTTACTTTTATAGTGTCTGATGTAAACACAGGTGCTATTATAGCAAATTATTCATACCCATCTTTCGACCCAAACAACCCTTTTATATATGTTAATAATGAAAGATTAGATAGAAGTATAATGAGTACTATTTATCCAGGCTCCACAATGAAAATATTTGTAGAACTTGCCGCTTTAGAAGAGGGAGTTGTTAATACAGATGAACTTTTTTATTGTAATGGTTATTATGACTATAGCAAACAAACTCGTATACACTGTGATTATCCGCATGGAAAAATAGCTTTTAATGATATATTAAAATATAGTTGCAATTATGCTGTTGTTACTGTTGCTGAGAGAGTAGATAAAAAATTCTTGTATGAATATTTAAAAAGATTTGGATTTGGCGATGCTACAGATGTAATGGGAAAATATAAAAATGAATGGACTGGAATATATCATGATTTAAAAGATTGGCATAGATTTTCACGTGGTTATTTAGCAATAGGTTATGATTTAAGTGTAACTCCTATGCAAATAGCTTCTTCATATTTGCCTCTTTTAAATGGCGGATATAAAGTTCAAATGCATGTTGTAGATTCTATTTATGATGGTAAAAATAGGTTAATATTAACAAATAACTTAAAAAAAGAAAGAATAATAGATGAGCAATATTCACAAATAGCAAGACTTCTACTTAGAAAAGGGGTTGAATCTGGTTCTACAGGTAGCAGAGCTAATTTGCTTAATATAGATGTTGTTGGTAAAACTGGTACTGCTATCACTGAAGTATATAGGTCTGGTTCTACAAACAGAGCTGAAAAATATTATCAATCTATATTTATAGGTGGATTTCCCTTGGAAGACCCTAAAGTTTCTATATTGGTTTTACTAGATGACCCTAAAGGTTCTGGAGGGCTTGCTGCAGGAAGAGTGGCTGCTCCGCTTTTTGCTCAGGTTGCTAATCAGATTATTCCATATTTAGGACTCGTTGACGGAGAAATACACACTATAAACACTAATGAATTTTTATCTTTAGTGCCAAAAGATAATATTATTTATACTAATAACATTATGCCTAATATATATGGTCTTTCATTAAGAGATGCTTTAAACAATATATCTTATATCGTTTCTAATAATAATGCTAAAATAGTAGTTCAGGGTGAAGGATATATTTATGATTATAGTCCTCAAGCTGGAAATGTAATATCTAATGAAGAGATAATACGGCTCAATCTTAAGGCTCCTAATAGAGACACTAATAAATAATTTTTTACAAATAACTTTTTTAAGGAGATAATATTAAATGTTTAATATACTCACATTTGGAGAACTTTTATATGATGTATATAATGATGTATCTGTAATTGGAGGAGCACCTTTCAATTATTCAATTCAATTATCCAGACTTTTAAATAATGATGACAAATTAAAGTTCATAACGGCATTGGGTAATGATGAATTAGGTAATAATGCTATTGATTTTATAAAAAAAGAAAACATTGATTCTTCTCTAATACAAATAAATAATAAATATGATACTGGAAAAGCAACTGTATTTCTTAATGAAAATAAAGTACCAGATTACATAATTCATGAAAATGCTGCTTGGGATAATATAGAATATAATGAAAAGATAGAAAATGCATTAAAATGCAAATATGATTTATTTTATTTTAATATTTTATCTCAAAGAAATGAATGCTCATATAATACTATAAAAAAGATATATAACAATATTGATTCTAAATATAAAATATGTGATGTAACTTTTAGAAAAAATTATTATACTAAAGAAAAGATAAAAGAGGCATTAGAGTTTATAAACATATTAAAAATAAATGATGATGAACTTGCTACTATAAAAAATATACTATATCCATCATTAGAAAATGATAATGAGAAGCTATTAAAAGTATTAAGCAAAGATTTTAATATTGAATATATATTTTTAACTCTTGGTGCTGAGGGGGCTTCTGTACTTTATAACAATGAATATATATTTAAACCTTCAAATAAAGTAAAAGTAGTTGATACTGTTGGGGCTGGTGATTCATTTGCAGCTGCTTTAAGCTACGCTATTTTAAATAATTTGGATATAAGAAAAGTACTCGATTTCGCCTCAACTGTTTCTGAACAAATGGTGCAATTAAAAGGCGGCACTGCAAAATATAATACTATAGAAGTAAAAAAATTATTTAATCTTTAATCTTTGCCTGTATAATATTTATATTTTGTTTTAGTTAAAAATCTTATATACTTAAAATTACCAGTATATGTTTCTTCTTTTACAACATACTTTCTTACATTATCATAAAATGTTTGTAAATTAGTTTGCATTAATTCATCTATATAGCTAGATTTATTTTTTGATATATAATCATAAAGCCTCTTATGAAGAAGTAAATAAACATAATTTTCTGGTGGTGTACTAGATTTTATAACCCCGCTATAAACTATATCATTAGAATTATTTTCTAAAGCTTTTTTAGCCATATAAATATTATTGCTGTATATTGATTTACCTTCAGGAGAAAACAAATAAGAAGCATCTATATAAAAAACATATTCTTTATTATCTGATGAAAGTAAATTATCAAACTTTCTTATTATTCTAAATGTTTTATTTAGATTATAATTTTCTTGTGCGTAAAGAAAATGCATATTAAAAAAAACAAATAAAATAATAATTAATCTCATAATAATTATTTAGGTATAGACCTAAGAAGTCTTGTAAAATCGGCATCTTTAGGAAATATTTTCAAAGCTTCTTCTATTATAGTATTAGCATTATTATATCTTTTGCTATTATATTCTGTAACAGCATAATTATAATATGATACCTTAAGATTTCTTTTTAAAACTGTAGTATTTTCTCCCAAATCTTCTATGCCCTGTTTATATATATTTATAGCCGCAGGGAAATCTTTCATATTTAAATAACTTGCCCCTATAGTATTATAATAATGCTCTGTATTTTTTTTAGTCATAGTATTATTAGGATTAAAATCATATGCCTCTTTAAGATATGTATATGACTTTTCATAATCGTGTTTTTTCAATGCATCCAATGCTGCTCTATTGAAAGCATTAACTAAATTATCATTATACATTTCAGTATATGGAGATAAATAATAAGCTTTTTTAGCCATAGTTAATTGCTTATCCAAATCATTCTCTATTTTTCTTAATGAAATAGAATTAGGATATAACGTTGCTATTAAAGTGAGAATATCTGCTTCATTTCTATTATTATAATTTTGTTTAGGCACAAAAGTAACTATAGTAGAAGTTCCTGTATTTCTTATTTCTTTAGTTCCTGGATTAAATCCTTTTGCTACAGTAGTTTCCACATCAATAGGACCTTTCTCTGTATAAACAGTACAAAAAGCATGACTTGAAGTTAATACTCCTTTAACCTCATAACCAAACTCGCTATAAAGAAGATAATAAAGTATAGAAGAACTTAAACAATTATATTCCCCTTTAGAAATCATATCCTGAAATAAAGTAGAAGTTTCAAAATATTTTTTTAATATTCCTTTATCATATATCCATAGTAAAAGTCTATTTCCAAAATCATAAGCTCCTTCATCTACATACTGAGAAAGCTCATCTTTTGCCATTTTTCTAATATCATCTAATTTAGTTCTATAAAACTTAAACTCATCTTCATCTGTAATTCCAGAAGCTATAATAAAACCATCATAATACAATTCTATATCGTTAGTATCGCCATTATCTATTTTTGTAAAGAACTCTTTTTCTAATGGAGTTAATTCAGTTTCATCAAATTTTATCTTATCAGAAGGCTTAGAATATACTATTAAAGAAATAATAAATAAAAATATTATTACATATTTTTTCATTTTTATAAACCTTATTAGCTAATAAATAAATTAATTAAGTTTGTCTAATTCATCTCTATATTTAGCAGCATCTTCATATCTTTCTTCTTTTATAGCCTGGTCCAACAATCTCTGTATCTCTTCTTTAGTTTTGACATTATTATTATTTATTGAACTATTATTATCTGCCTCAGCAACATCTTCATCATTATCAAATCTTTGATATACAAAAGGAACAGCAGAAGCCTCTTCGCCATTTTCAAGTATAATGCCAGCTTTTTCTATAACATGCTCTTCTACATAAATAGGACATTTAAACTCTAAAGCTAATGCTATAGCATCAGAAGGTCTGGAATCTATAAAAACATTGTTCTTATCATATTCAATAACAAGTTTAGCAAAATAAGTATCCATATGTATATTATCTATAATTACATTAACTAATTTGATATTACAAGTATTAAATATTTTATTAATAAGGTCATGAGTTAGAGGTCTTTCTTTTTTATAGCCTATAAGACTAGTCATAATAGATTGAGCTTCTAGGGTAGCTATAGATATGGGAATAACTTTTTCAGTATTTTCTGGCTTTAACATTACAACGAAATATTTATCTGTTATAGCCAAATTAAGTATTTTTGCTTCAACCACTTTTAAATACCTCTTATTATAATATTAATATATATGTTTGATTTGTCAAGGACATTTTTTTATATATTATCTACTTAATTTTTAATAAAAACTCTTTAGATATAAAAATAGTAAATAAAATAAGTATTAAAGCACTAATAGCAGCACTTATATATGGAGTAATAGTAAATAATAAAGATATAATAGCAGTAGTTACAATAGCAAGTATTATTATTATTATCTCAAATAATATAAATAATATAATATTCTTTTTATTTATTTTCTTTTTTTCTTCTGGTTTTTTATACGGTATAGGTTTTCTCATAATTTACACTTCCATTTTTTAATAATTAGTATCTATATCTAAAGAAGCCCTTGATATCCAAGTTTCTTCTTTTTTATTAACTTCAACTATTAAGTATCCTTCTTCAGTAATATCTTTAACTAAAGCACTAATTTCTTCACCATCTTTTTTTGCCTTTATAACTCTGCCTATCATATTACTGTATTCTCTGAAATATTCTGATAATTTTTTTTCGCTTGTATATACTTCCTCAAAGCATGTAATAAGTTCTTTATAAAACTCTGATAATTCTATTTTCACATTAGTTTCCATATAAAGGGAAGTTGCTTTATGCTTTATATCTTCTGGAAAATCTTCTTCTGTATGGTATAAATTCACTCCCGTTCCAATTATGCATGCATTTCTATTTTCTATAGGAGTAACCTGAATAAGAGTTCCTGATATTTTTCTGTTTTTTACTAAAACATCATTAGGCCATTTTACATGTGCATTTACATTATACTTTTCTCTTAAGCATTTACTTAAAGCAATACCAGGAAGAAAACTTAATGCCTCTTTTTTAAACGGAGTATATACTAATACGCTAAACCATAACCCTAAATCATTATTAGACACCCACTTGTTTCCATGTGTGCCTTTGCCTGCTGTTTGTTTTAAAGCAATATATACACTGCCCTCTTCTAACTTAATACCATTATTTAAATCTTCTATCATCTTAGTATTTGTACTTTCTAGAGATTCAAATATTTTTAAGTTTCTTCCATATACTTTGGTTTTTAAATTTTCTAAAAATATGTTAACTTCCATATTTTTATTATACATTTAAAAATGAATATATCAATATCTTTTTTATTATTTACATAAACAACCAAATAAAATAAATGTACTTGACTTATAACAGTTATATATTATAATTTTGACGTATATTTTTAAGGAGTTAATATGAGCAGCACTACATCAAATCAAATACTTGTATTTAAAATAAATAATGAATTATATGGTATGGATATTCTTAAAGTTCAAGAGATTTTAAGTTTTATGGCTCCTACTCCAATACCTAACTCTCCTGAATATTTTAAAGGAATCATAAATTTAAGAGGTACTATCATATTAGTAATAGATTTAAGGTCTAGATTTCATTTTGATAAACCAATGGACCCAGAAAATTGCGTAATAGTTGTAGTTGCTATAGGAAATAAAAAATATGGACTCGTAGTTGATTCCGTTTCTGATGTACTTACTATCAATAGTGAAAATATACAATCTGAAATAGATATTCACTCTGGAATAGACAGCAGATATATCAATGGTTTAGTAAAAGCTAATGAACAGATGATTATATTAGTGGATATAGATAAAGTATTTTTGGAAAATGAACTTGAT
>NZ_SRZM01000306.1 GCF_019402445.1 Brachyspira pilosicoli | reverse complement strand
ATTTATAGGTAAAAATCCGATTTTGTATTAAATAAAGTACCTTGACTTTTTGTAAATATTTTATAAAATTATTTTTTAATTAGAGGAATTATGCATTTTTTTATTAGTATATTAATTGCTTTAATGTTTTCAAGCTATTCATTTGCACAAAATTATGGTTATGATAAAAATTATCAATCATATTTAGATGAAAATGGCGTAGAAATTGATGATAAACAAAAAGATAAAGTTAGAGAAGATATAAAAAAGTGGGCTAACTTTTATTTGCAAAAGCACTATAAATATAATGAAAGAGTTGAATTAACTCACCCAACTACAAAAGAGAAGAAAAAATTCAATTTTGATTGTTCTGGTTTTGTAACTGCTGTTTATTGGAGTTCTAATATAGCAGTATTTGAAAAACAAGCTATAATGGATTCAAGCGGCGTGAAAACAATATATTCAACACTTTCAAGATATAAGAAGATATATAATAATGGTATGCCGAATATTGGCGATATAGTGATGTTTGACAGAACTACATCAGATACAAAAAAACTTACACATGCTGGAATAGTTGTTGATGTAGATAGAGAAGAAGGAACTGTAACTTATGTACATGCCTCTACGAGTAAAGGGCTTGTTGAAGGCTATATAAATTTAAAATATCCTGATTTAGCTAGAAAAGACGGTAAAGTTATTAATAGCTATCTTAGAAGAGGAGGAGGCGTAGATTCACTTGCATCAAAATGTTTTAATAGTTATGGTACTATTTTAGATATACCTTTAGAATAAATATAAAAAAGAGATTTTTTTGGAGAATATATGGCTAACAATAAAAAAAAGAACATGAATAGAAGAAACAACATTCCTCAAAGTGGTGGCGGAAATCAGATTATTATAATATTGCTTCTTACAATGGTAGTAGTAATGGCAATAATGTATTTTCAGAAAACACCTCAAGTTAAGGCTCAGGAATGGGATTATTCTACAGTTGTACAAAAAGTAAAAGATGGTGTTGTTAAAGAAGTTACTATAGTTGACCAATACATAAAAAATGGTAAAGCTGTAGAAACTGTTAATGGTAAAATTACAGAGATAGATTTTTATTCTTATATACCTTTTACTGCAAGCGGTTTTGCAGATTTCCTTATAGAGAATAATGTAAAGGTTCGTGGAGAAGCAGAAAAACCTAGTTATTTTAGTATAATACTTGTAAACTTACTCCCTATACTTGCTATAGGATTTTTACTTTGGTTTTTTATGTTTAGACAGGTTCAAGGTTCAAATAACAGAGCTATGAACTTTGGAAAAAGCAGAGCAAGACTTCTAACAAAAGAAGATGTAAAAGTAACATTTAAAGATGTTGAGGGCTGTAAAGAGGCTAAAGAAGAGCTTCAAGAGGTTGTTCAATTCTTAAAAGATGCTAGTAAATTCACTAGACTTGGTGCTAAAATACCAAAGGGAGTATTATTAGTAGGCCCTCCGGGTACTGGTAAAACTTTGCTTGCTAAGGCCGTTGCAGGTGAGGCTAATGTACCTTTCTTTAGTATGTCTGGTTCTGAGTTTGTTGAGATGTTTGTAGGTGTGGGTGCTTCAAGGGTGAGAGATTTATTTGAACAAGGTAAGAGGTCTGCTCCTTGTATTATATTTATAGATGAGCTTGATGCTGTTGGTAGAACTAGAGGAGCTGGATACGGTGGCGGTCATGATGAAAGAGAGCAAACTCTAAACCAAATGCTTGTTGAAATGGACGGTTTTAATACTGACACTAGAATAATCATATTTGCTGCTACTAACAGACCTGATGTACTTGACCCTGCATTGCTTCGTCCGGGAAGATTTGACAGACAGGTTGTTGTTGATTTACCTGATGTTAAGGGAAGAGAGGGAATATTTAAAGTGCATGTTGCTAAAATACAGCATGACCCTTCTATAGATTTGTATCATTTAGCTAGAGCTACTCCTGGTTTTTCTGGTGCTGATATTGCTAATATGGTTAATGAGGCTGCTTTAATTGCTGCTAGAAATGACAAGGAAAGAGTTGAACTTAAAGATTTTGAAGAGGCTCGTGATAAGGTTATGATGGGTCCTGAGAGAAGAAGCATTCTTATAAGCGAAAAAGAAAAGCTTAATACTGCTTACCACGAGGCTGGACACACTTTAATGGCAGTGCTTCTTCAAAATACCGATGCTTTACATAAAGTAACAATTGTACCTCGCGGAAGAAGTTTAGGTGCTACTTGGACGCTTCCTTCAGACGGAAGATATACACTTCAGAGAAAAAAGGCTATTGATGAAATGTCTTTACTTCTTGGAGGACGTGTTGCTGAAGAGTTTAAGTTTGGTGAAGATTCTGTTACTACTGGTGCTTCTAATGATATAGAGAGAGTTACTGAACTTGCTAGAAGAATGGTTTGTGAATGGGGTATGAGTAAGCTTGGTCCTATTGCTTTCGGTCAAAAAGAACAGCCTATATTCTTGGGTAAAGAAATTGCACGCCACAAAGACTATAGTGAAGAAACTGCTCAAAAAATTGATGAGGAAGTACATAAGTTTGTAATAAAAGCTTATGAAAGAACTAAAAAATTAATAGCTGAAAATGCTGATAAATTTGAAGCATTATCTAGAGAGTTATTTGAAAAAGAATCTCTTGACATAGAAGATATTGAAAGAATATGTGAAGTTAAACTTGATAGAGTAAAAGACAAGTTAGTTTATGCTGGTAAAGACCCTAAAAGAGGTACAGATGAACTTGAAGACCCTTCTGCTTATCAAGATGGAGAAGTAAAGAGTGTTAAAGATGAAGTATTTTCTACTCCTATAAAACCTCTTAAAGATGAAAAATCTTCTAAGAAAACTTCTTCTATTAATAAAAAAATATCTTCTCCTAGCAGAAAAAAGAAAAGTGAAGAGTAATAAATTATAAAATAATTAAATAAAACATATAAAAACTACGGTATAATTTCTTATATCGTAGTTTTTTTATTACTATTTACAATATGTAGAAAATGTATTACACATATAATAATACAGAAAGATAAAAACCAAAAATAAAACTTTTAGTAAAATAATTAATTGATTGTATAAAAAAAATTTTCTATACTGTACTCATAACACTTACTTATGGAGTTTTAAAATGAAAAAAATTGGTTTGCTGCCTAGAATTATCATTGGTATAATTCTAGGTATTTTAGTAGGCATGTATCTTCCTGGTCCTGTAGTAAGAATATTTGTAACTTTCAGTTCTATATTTAGTTTATTTTTAAACTTTATTATACCTCTTATGATAGTTGCTTTTATAGGATACGGTATTGCTAGCCTTACAGAGGGTGCTTCTAAACTTATTGGAATTACTGTAGCTATATCTTATGGTTCTACACTATTAGCGGGAAGTATAGCTTTTTTAGTAGCTTCAAATCTTTTCCCTACCCTTTTAGGTTCTGCTGCTTTAAGCAGTGTAAAGATAGAATCTGGTTTAGATAGTTATTTTTCTATACCTCTTAAACCTTTATTTGATGTTACATCTGCTGTAGTATTTGCTTTTATACTTGGTATTGGTATTACAATGCTCAGACCTAAAAAACAAGGAGAAGAATTATTTTCTATAGTAAGAGATTCTGAAGAGGTTATACAGGCTGTTCTTAAAAATATAATAATACCTTTATTACCTATACACATTTTAGGTACTTTTGCTAATTTAGCTTATGCTGGTAGTATACAACATATACTTGTAATATTTGGTAAAGTATTTGCTGTTGTTATTACTTTACATATACTTTATATCACTGCTTTATTTGTAATATCTGGAATTATAGGAAAAAAATCTCCTTTAATGCTTATTAAAAACCAAATTCCACCTTATTTCACTGCAGTAGGTACTCAAAGTAGTGCTGCTACTATACCTGTTAGCTTAATAGCTGCCGAAAAAAATGGTGTTAGTGAGCAAATTAGAAATTTTGTTATACCGCTTTGTGCTACTATACACTTAGCTGGTTCTATGATTACTTTAACTTGCTGTTCTACTGCTGTTATACTCATACTTGGTCAAAACCCAACTTATAGCTCAATACTTCCTTTCATACTTATGTTAGGTATTGCTATGGTTGCTGCTCCTGGTGCTCCTGGTGGTGCTGTTATGAGTGCTTTGCCTTTCTTCTATATGATTGGTATCACTGGAGAAGAATTGCAAGGTTTGATGATTGCTTTATACTTAACTCAAGACTCTTTTGGTACTGCTGCTAATGTTTCTGGAGATAATGCTATTGCTGTATTTGTTGATTGGTTCTACAAGACTAAAATTAAAAAAGAGGCTGTTGCTTAAACAAAATTATTTATAATTAAATTAATATAGAGGGTAGTTTCTAATAGAAGCTGCCCTTTTTTGTTCATATAATTTTTTTATAGAATTTAAATTTATAGTTTTTTAACGCACGGTGAGCAGTCACTTGTATATTATAAGAATTATATTGTTAATTTAATTATATTTTAAATTTTGCTTACCGTGCGTGAATATATTTTTTAAATTTAAAAACAACTTGGGCGGGTGTGCTTTTTTAAATAAGCAAGAAAATTAATAAAACTAAATATTATAAATAAAGCATATAACCTAGAGGGCTGTATTTTATAAAAAGTTTCTAATATATAAATTTTAACCTATCTAACGCACGCTAAACAATCACTCGTATATAATAAAAATTATATTATTAATTTTATTATATTTAAAATTTGCTTTACCGTGCGGTTAAATATATTTTAAATTAAAAAAACAACTTGGGCGGGCGTGCTTTTTTAAATAAGTAACAAGATTAATAAAAATTAAATATTCTAAATAAGCATATGAATCTAGAGGGCGGGGGTTAAAGAAAAATTTTTAATACATAAAAAAGAGACCCAAATATTCATTTAAGCCTCTTTTATATTATAAATTAATAATTTAACTACTCTTTCTAAATATGCCTTGAAGTATTAAAGCTAAAGCACCATCTCCTGTAACATTACAAGCAGTACCAAAACTATCTTGTAAAGCAAATATAGCAAGTATCAAAGCAGTACCATCATCATTAAAACCAAGTACAGATATAATAATACCCAAAGAAGCAACAACAGTACCTCCAGGAACACCAGGAGCCCCTACAGCAAATATACCGAGTAATATTACAAATAAAATCATAGTTCCAACAGGAGGCAAGCTTCCATATAGTATTTTAGATATAGTCATAACAAAGAAAGTTTCAGTTAATACAGAACCACATAAGTGTATAGTTGAACCCATTGGTATAGCAAAATCAACAATGTCTTTATCTAAAGCATCAGACTTACTTGCACATTTTAATGCAACAGGTAAAGTAGCAGCAGATGACATAGTACCAACAGCAGTAAGATAAGCAGGTCCATAATGCTTAAATACTCTTGCAGGATTTTTCTTTGATACAATACCAGCTATAGTATATAATAATGTAAGCCATATAAAGTGTCCTACTATTGCTATAAGTATGATTATTAAAAATATTGGTATGCTTTTAATAACTGTACCCTCATAAGCTAAGGTAGCAAATGTACTTCCAATATAAAATGGCAATATAGGTACTACTACAGTATTAACCAAAAATAATATTATATTATTAAGCTCATCTAATAAGTTTTCAAAATACTGTGATTTAGTTTTTACAACTGCCACCCCTCCGCATATTGCTAAAAATAATGCAGTAATTACTGGAAATACAGGGTTAATATCTAATTTAAATATTATTTCAGGCAACTCTTTTCCACCTGCAACATTAGAAGCTATATTCAAATTAGGTATTATAGCATATCCTGCAACAGTAGAAAATAAAGCAGCACCAACAGAAGAGAAATAAGCCAAAGCAAGCATAACTCCCAACATCTTATTAGCCTTATTACCCATTCTTGTTATAGCAGGGGCAATAAATCCTAATACTATTAGAGGAACCATAAACGATATCACTTGATTAAGTACATATTTTATAGATTGTATTACATTGATTAAACCTTCATTAGAATATGTACCTATTAGAATTCCTACAACTATTCCTATAAACAGTTTTATCAGCAAATAGTCTTTTTTGCCTTTTTTGATAGACTCTTCCATAAATATTCTCCTAAAATAATTTCATACATATAAGTATAGTAATTTTTTCTTATATGTATATAAAAATTCATAAATAAATATATAAGATTTAATAAAAAATTATACGATATATTATAA
>NZ_SRZM01000305.1 GCF_019402445.1 Brachyspira pilosicoli | reverse complement strand
GCATAATATGATTTAATATCAGTATATCTTGAAGGAAGTCTAAATAATTCTTTTATGCTAAGTATATTAACAACTTCATCTCTTACTTTAATAACTTCTGTGCCTTCTAATTCATGTATTTCTGTAGGTTCTATTTTTATAGTTTCCAATATACTATTAATAGGAACTGCATAATATTCTTTTTCTGCATCTACTATCAAAGCCTGAATAATAGCAACAGTTAAAGGTATTCTTAAAGAGAAAGTAGAACCCTTACCATATTCTGTATCAATACCTACAGTACCATTAATCTTCTCTAAGCTTTTTTTAACAACATCCATACCTACCCCTCTTCCAGAAACATTTGTAATTTTGGAAGCAGTAGAAAAACCAGGAGCAAATATATATTCTAGCATTTGCTGTTCTGTTAATTTAGCATCAGCAGATACAAGTCCTTTTTTAACAGCACTTTCAAATATCTTATGAGGCTGCATTCCTTTACCATCATCTGATATTTTTATAATAATGAGGTTACCTTCATGAGAAGCTTGCAAAATTACACTACCCACTCTAGGTTTTCCTGCATTTACCCTATCTTCAGGCATCTCTATACCATGGTCTACAGCATTTCTTATAATATGCACCAATGGATCAACTAAAGTCTCTATTACAGATTTGTCAAGCTCCGTATCTTCTCCATACATTTCTAACTTAATTTCTTTACCTAAATCTCTAGATAAATCACGTATTAAACGAGGAAATCTATTAAATGTTTGTGCTATAGGAACCATTCTTATTTTCATTACAGTTTCTTGCAATTCATTTGTTACCCTTGTAAGAAGCTGATAAGAACTTCTATATCTATCTAAAGTATATTTGAAATCATCTTCTATTTTTGATATTTCATTTAATTTACTATTAAAACTATTAATATAATTAGTTCTTAAATCTTTAATTTCTTTTTTTTGTGCATAATCTTCAAACTTTCTAAGAAGTTGTACTATAGTATCTCTATAATATTTTTTTATATCATTTATTGAAGTGGAAATTAATTTACCATATGAAGACAAATCATCATCATACTGAACATAAGAACTTTTATTTGTAACAAGCTCTCCAACCTGATTCATCATAGCATCTATTCTATCACTTTCCACTCTCAAATAAGAACTTTGTCTATCAACTTTTTTATCTTTATTAACATTTTTTCCATCTTTTACTGCTGAAGAAACTTCTTTTGATTTTTTACTAGCTGCTATTTTCTCATAATCCTCTAATATAAACTCTTCTATTTTTATTTCCTCTGTTGTTTCTGGAAAAGTTATATCGTTAATTATATCATCATCTTCTTCTGGAGTAGCTAGTAAATATATTACATCTTGATAGAACTCATCTCCCTCCAAATTTTGTAATGGTGGTACACTTGTAACAATATCTCCTTTATCTTTAAGAGCAACGAATACCTGAACCCCTCCAACAGTTCTCATTGGGCTTTCAGCATTAAATTTAACATGTACCAATTTTATTTTTAAGCCATCATCTTTATGTTCTCTTATAGCACTTATAATACTATTATCTAAATTCAAATTATCATATATGTTTGGAACTTTCTCATCGATTGATTTATTATCTGCTAGTTTACTAGTATCTAACTCCTCTGTACTACTTTGTGTTTCTGAGCCTAATTTTGAGTTTTTAAAATCATCTAATTTTTTTATTTCACCTTCTATATTTATAGAGCATACTGATTCATTACTAGCACAGTTAATAAGCTCTTTTAAAATATCTATTCCTTTTAATAGAATATCTATAGTAGCATCATCAACATTAATTTTGTTATCTCTTATTAAATCGAGTAAATCTTCAAATCTATGGGCATATTTTTGTGTATCGAAAAGCTCCACTGCACCAGCACTTCCCTTCAAAGTATGCACTGCCCTAAATATTTCTTGCACAGCATCAACATTATCTCTATCTTTATCAAGAATAAGAATATTCTCTTCTAATCTATCCAACATTTCAAAAGCTTCTTCAAAGAAATCTTTAAGCAAACTTTTTATATAATCATCCATTTAAAATCCTCATATTCTAAAAAAATATTATTACCCATTATTTATTATCGGATAATATTAATTATATCTATAAATTTTACTTGACAATATTGATCTTTATTATATGATAAAATAAATTAAAAGTCTATATTATAAGAGAGGCTCAATTATGAAGTTATGTATAATAGGTACAGGTTATGTTGGATTAATAACAGGTGCTTGTTTAGCTGAAATGGGAAATTATGTTACATGTGTAGATAATGATAAAGAAAAATTAAAAAAATTAAAAAATGGAATTACTCCTTTATATGAACCTGGTTTGGAAGAGCTTATAGTATCAAATGTATCTGAGGGCAGATTAGAGTTTACAGATGATTTAGATTATGCTGTAAAAAAATCGATTGCTTGTTTTATAGCAGTAGGTACTCCTTCTGGAGATGATGGAAGTTGCGATTTAAGTTTTGTACTCTCTGTAGCTAATGATATAGGCAAAGCTATGAATGGATATAAAGTAATTGTTGATAAATCTACTGTACCTGTAGGAACTCATAAATTAGTAGAGGATGCTATTAAAAAGCATTATAATGGAGAATTTGATGTAGTTTCTAATCCTGAGTTTTTAAAACAAGGTGCTGCTGTTGATGATTTTCTAAAACCTGACAGAGTTGTTATTGGCTCTAATTCTGAAAAAGCAATAGATATAATGAGAGATATTTATAATCCATTTACAAGGACTGGTAACCCTATTATTATTATGGATGTTCGTTCTGCTGAGATGACTAAATATGCTGCTAATGCTTTTCTTGCTACAAAGATTTCTTTTGCTAATGAGATTGCTAATATATGTGAAAAAGTGGGGGCTAATGCTGATTTGGTGAGAATTGGTATGTCTAGCGATAAAAGAATAGGAAATCAATTTTTATTTCATGGACTTGGATATGGAGGAAGCTGTTTCCCTAAAGATGTGCAGGCTTTAATAAAAACTGCTTCAGACTATGGAATTAATTCTGATTTACTTAAGGCTACTCATCAAGTAAACATTAATCAAAGAAAAATTTTCGTTGAAAAAATATTAAAATATTATAACAATGAGATAAACGGAAAAACTTTTGCTTTATGGGGATTAGCATTCAAACCTAGAACTAATGATATGAGAGAGGCTCCTGCTATCACAATCATTAATATGCTTCTTGAAAGAGGTGCTAAAATAAGAGCTTATGACCCTAAAGCTTTTGATAGTGCTAAGGCTATATTTGGAGATAAGATATATTATGCTGAAAACTCTTATGATGCTTTAGAGAATGCTGATGCTTTAGTACTTGTTACAGAGTGGAATGAGTTTAGAAGACCTAGTTTTGATAAAATAAAAGAATTATTAAAAGAACCCGTAATATTTGACGGAAGAAATCAATACGATAAACAAAGAATGACTGAAAGAGGAATAAAATATATATCTTTAGGAAATGCTTAAAGAATAATGATATATTTTACTTCAGATACTCATTTTTTTGGCAGTATGCATGCTAAGAGAAAGCTATTATTTAGTGAATATGCTGACATGCATAAAACTATATTTTATAATTGGAACTCTATTGTAAATAATAATGATGACATATATATAATTGGCGATTTCTCTAATGAAAAAGGATATTTAAAAACAACAGAGCTTCTAAAAAACTTAAATGGAAACAAGTATTTAATAAAAGGGAGTAATGATAATTTTTTAGAAAATAAAAAATTTGATTGCTCTCTTTTTAATTTTGTGAAAGATTATCATGTACTTAATTTTGAAAATACAAAAATAATATTATTCCACTACCCTATACTAGAATGGGAAGGCTATCATCAAAACTCAATTTTAATTCATGGGCATTGGCATAAAGATAAAAAATATAATATCAGAGCATTTAATGTAGCTTCAGATATTCATAACTTTACACCAGTATCCATAAAACAAATATTGAATAATATTAATTAAATGTTATTATATAATTATGAATATATATAAACAATTACTTTTAAATAGACTTCATAAAAACATACAAGATAAAAATAAAATAGAAAATGAAACCATAAGACTTCTCACTTATGATGTAACAATAGAGCCAAAAATTGTAGAGCTTGAAGAGAAAAGCAGTGTGTTGTGTTCTGTTTATTTTTATATAAAAGCTCCAATATTAGAAGAGAATTTTTATGAGTATTGTTCTGTTATAGCTAATGATAAATATAAGGCTATAGAGTTAGTTGCTGATGATTTTGTTTACTGTGCTTTTAATGGAATGATTGATTTTTTGAATGGTGTTTCTCATCATGAAATAGATACTTATATACTTGGAAATAAAAAAAGATTTAGTGTATGTGAAAGCCCTATAATAGGTCTTGGAAGCAGTATTGAAAAAGAAAAATTTTATAATGAATATGTAAAAAATGATGACAGTAATAATTATTCTTCTTTTTTATGGTATGCTATAAGCAGAGAGATTCCTTTTATGCTTGCAAATACTAGAGTAAATATTATTAAAGTGTATGGTGCTAAAATGCCTGATGGTGAAATTGTTACAGAATGCTATATAAATAATAATCATAGCGAAAGTATTGAAAATGCTATAATTGAATATATTGATAAATGGGACAACAAAGAAGAGTTTTTTTCTATAAAGCAATTCTTTTTTATTCTTCAATATGATTATAGTTATAAAAAATATCCATACACTAGAGAAGAAATTGAATATTTTGTAATAGAATATGTATTGGAATTTGAAAAGAGTCATCAAAATTATGAAATGTTTATAAACAACATTAAAAACATAATAACAGATAAAAATATAAGAGAAGAAATTATTAACTTTGTGCCAGAAATATGCACAGAAAATGCTTTTAAAGATATTAGGTTTGATGAGAGAGTAAAAGTTAATATAGGCTCCAGTACTTACACAATATTAAAAAGCCAATTTACAAGCTACAAATATATAGAAGATGCTCTAATAGACGGATTTTCTAATAAAATTTTTAAAGAAGAAACATTTAATAATTTAATACATATAAGTAATTCCTACAACATTATATACGAAGCTATGCAAAACAATATTAAAACTAAAGACATAATAGTTTCAACAACATTTAATTTTACAGAAGATTATCAGTATATTTAAAATATATTATTCATATTATCTTTTATAGATGCATTTACAGAGTTAATAGAATCAAAACAATTTTGAAGCCTATAAAATATATAAGAATCTGTTTTTATTGGCTCTTTTAAATCTTTGCTGTTAAAATCATCAATTTCATTTTTAAATAGTTTTGCTATATTCTCTAAAATAAATGATATATTTTCAATAAACATAAGCATATTATTTTTATCTTCTTTCCTGTTGTATTTCTTTAACAAATATATTAACTGCTCAGCTTCTACTATAAACTTTCTATTTGCCTCTATAAGTGAATCTGTAATAGGAGTGCCTTTATATTTAGTTTGATTTTTTTCATGTATTATAATATTGTTTTTTATCATATAAGCTTTTAATAATATTTCATACAAATAGCTTGAAGTACCTTCACTATTAATAACTCTTTTCATTTGATTAATTATCATAGTATCTATTTCTATAAGCTCGCTAATTTTATCAACCATACCCTTATGGCTTTCAGTCTTCATTATAAAATTGTCAAATAGCCACACTATAAACAAAGCTATCATAATAAATCCTACTCTCGATGAAGTAGAAAGTAATTTCGTCATATATGGAAAAGAAGATATTAATGCCGACATTGTGCCGTATATTTTTTTAAATAAAGTATTAATAGAAGCTAAAGACAACACAAAGCATAACCCTATAAAAGGTATAATCATATAATAAGGCATATACCTAAATACCGCACCAAATATTAAAACTCCTATAATATTTCCTATAAGATTAATTTTTAAATTAGCCTTAACATCTTCATAAAAAGGATACATCATTATATAAGAAAGTATAGGAAGCCAATATCCACGTATAGCTATTTTCTCAGGCAAAAAATATCTAATTGTAAAACTTATACACATTATAATGCCCATCTTTAAGGCAAATCTAAAATGGCATTTATTAATATTAAACTCTTTTTTTATTATTCTCAATTTTAAATAAAACTCTTTTTCTATCTCTAAATCATCAGCCCTATTTTCAAACATATTATGTAGTATATTATCAAGCTTTCTTAATACATAAAGCCACTCATAATTTTTATTATCATCGCTAAGACTGTAATTATCATTAAAAGTTTTTATTTGTTTTGTTATAGAATTAAACTCTTCTTCTTTTTTAGTAATATCATTTTTTAAAAACTCTCTAATATTCTCTAAAAGCTTATATAAATTAGAAAAATAATCAAAATCACTATCTATTAAATTATTAATGTTTTTATACTCTTTTTCTATTAACTGATTAATCTCTTCCAAAAATAATACAAACTCAAAATCATTAATATTCTTATTGCTCATAATGGAGTTTCTTTTTAATGAATCTGTATATATAGAAAATGTATATAGC
>NZ_SRZM01000304.1 GCF_019402445.1 Brachyspira pilosicoli | reverse complement strand
TCAATATTATCTATTTTAATAGCTTCATCATTAATACTGTTTTCTATATCTTCTAAGTCTTCAATAGCTAATAAATCTTCTTTGTTTATATTGTTTACAGCATTTTCTATTTCATCTAAATTAGGAAGTTCCAATTTACTTTTCTTATCAATGTGCTTTTTATTTTTTGATTCTATTTTATTTAAATATTCTATATCTTCATTTAAAGTATCTAAATCATAATTAAAGTCATCAAGATTATTGTCTTCATCATCAAAATTATTATATTCATCATCTTCTAAAATATTATCATCTGAATATATACTATCATCTTCTATATCAGAAACATTTTGTGCTTTTAATTTTTTTCTTTCATATAATGCACTTGATATTAAAAATATTAATGAAGAACAAAGTATAATAAGTAAAATATATTTTAAATATCTTTGTATTATTGGTACATCAAGCTCTAATATTCCAACATTAAAGTTATATATATCTTTAACATTGCTTGAATGTAATATATATGAATAAGCACCTATATTTATTACTCCTGGATTATTCATATATTGATATAATGCATCTCTTGAAATACTATTAATATTTATAGAAGGATTATAATATATTACCCCATTTGGTATAAGTAAGAAGTTTAAATTGTATGAAGTATTTTCAAAAATCTTTTTAAATACGCTTGCTACTATATAACCAACCTCTAAACCTTTTTCATTTTTTATAGGTTTAACAAAATAAACTCCATCGAAGTCTTGGTCAAAATAAGCTTTTTTATTATTTATTTTCAATGCATTAAGGTTTATACTTTTTCTATTGTCTGGAGAAGAGAATACTGCTTGTCCATCAGAAAAATAAAGACCAACAGTATCAAAAGCATAATTACCACTTCTAAAAATAGATATAATTCTATTTTTTTCATCTTCATTCATTCCATTTAATACTACATTTTGAAGTAGTGAAGGGAAATTATAACTCTCTATTATTTTATCTAGTCTATTATCATAATCATTTATAAGACTCAATATATTATTCTGACATATTAAAGATGTTCTATCAAGCTTTTTAGTATCTATGTCAAAAGCATCTTTTTTTAATCCAAATACAAAAGTAATAAATAGAGCAATAATTATAGCATTAAGTAAAATAGCTATATATACAAAAATAGAAATATTATTATGTCTATCAAACATAAAAAACCACCTATATTATTTTTTAGTTATACTTTTTCTAGCATCTTCTTCTGCTTTACTTATTATTGAAGATAACATCTTATCAAAAGCAGCAAATACATCTTCTGTTCTTTTAGTATCTATATTTTTTATTTTTTCATCATTACTGTTGTTTTCTATATTATTATATGAATTGTATATTTCCATATTAATATTTTCTTTTATTTCTTCTTCATCTTCCACTTTTTCTTGTATGTTTTCTATCTTCTCTACTTCTTCATTTGTTTCTTCTGTTTCTGAATTAAAAGTATTTTCATTACTATAATTATTATATGATAATGATAAGTCACTTTTGATAATTTTTCTATCTCTTATATCTTCATGATTAAAATATTCATTATTAGAATATTCATCATTTAGAGAATAATATTTATTGCTATTGTCTTCGTCATTTTCTGTTTCTTGATAATTTTGATATTCTTCTTCAGCTTCTTGAATGATTATCTCTTCATCTTTATATAAATCTATATCATCTTGAACACTTTCTATTTTGTATTCTTCATTATAGTTATTATCATATTCACTATCATGTTCATCATACTCTTCTGTTTTGTAAATCTCTTCTAATGTGCTATTATCATTATATTCTAATATTTCATCATCTATTTTTTCTTCTTCTACAAACTCTATTAAATCTTCTTTTTCTTCATTTTCTAATTCTTTATCAACTTCATTTTCTATATAGCTTAATGAATAAATATTTTTGAGATTATCTTCATTTTCTATATTGATGTCTTTTATCTCTTCTGTTGTTTCTTCTATTATTACTGAATTATTATTTATTTCTTCATTATCTTTTGCAGGGTCATAGTTATTAAATTTTATCATACTTACAATATTTGATATGTCTTTTGCAATATTGAATTTATTTTCTTCTTCTTTTTTATTATTATCGAAATATTTTTCTGGTATTTTGTAATGAAGTTTTTCTATTATAGGCGGCATATCATCTATTGTAGCTGCTTTAGGTATATCCGCCTTTACTAAACTCTCATCTATAAATAACTCATTTTCTCCTTTAACACTCTCTAAAAAATCTCTATGAGTTTTAATTTGCATCAAGTATTTAAAGAAATTAATTATTCCTGTTAATATTAATTGGAATACCAATATAAGCAAAGCAGTAACAGCTAATACTATTAATTCAAAATAATTAGGATACTCTTTTCCTATCATAGATACAGATAGTGAATCATTAACTATAAAACTAGGCTGTTTTTTATAATAAGCAAACCTATTAATAACACTAGATACTTTTTCTATGGATTTTTCTCCTATAGACTCTCTCACATTATAAACTAAATCTCTAGAGTCACTTATATAAAGCCTTTTGTCTGCCACTTGATAATACATAGCTATATCAGAAACATAAGAATAATCATTTCTTGTAGTAACAATAATTTCACCATATTTATTTTTAATATATTCCATTATATAGAATGCATTTTCATTTTCAGCATTTAATACTAAAGAGCCTTTATTTTTTACTTCTTTTAATAGATTATCCTGTAATTCTATAGGCCAAGATTTATGATTAGCCGAATATAAATTAAGTCTCATTTTACCATCTATAGAAAAAACTGTCATACTTCTTAAATAAGGGTTTTCTAAAGTCATTTTATAATAATCGTTTTTATATTTTTCTAATTCTGTTTTAGAATAATTTTTGTATGGGTTATAATCTTTTAATATATCCGCTGTTTGATACATACTATAACCTACATAATCTGATATAGATTGAGTTATTAAATTTACTTGATATTCTGAAACTGTATTTCTTTTTATTTTTAAGTTAGTAGCAAATTTATCCATCATTTCCATCATCATATCTAGATAATCATTAATTAATACAGATACTTTGCTATTTTGAGGCAACACTGTATTGCTTGCCACTCTTGCAAACATAGCAACTATAAAAATCATTAAAAATGATATCATCAGACTAAGAAGTGTTTTAATAATTTTTTGCTTTTTATCATTATTCATAACTCTAACCCTTATATACTACTATAGCTATATCTTTTTTATTATTATATTTTATCGGATAAAGAGTTTTTTACTTGAAAACTTTATTTCGAAAGGATATTTGTAGTTTTTATATATTTTTATAAGTTATTGAACTCTGGTATCATTTTATTGTAGGTGCAAAATTGTTTAAATCCTATATTTTTTAGAATTTCTTTTGCCTCGTTTATATGAAAGCCCAAATGACTAGGCTGATGGCTGTCGCTTCCTATGGTTATAATATTTCCGCCTAATTTATGATATAATTTCAATATATCTATAGAAGGAGTTGTGTCTTTTAAGCCATATCTCGTATAAGAAGTATTAAACTCTATTCCTTTGCCATCTTCTATCACTATTTTTAATATATCTTCTATAATAGGTTTTACTTTTTCAAATGGGTATATTCCTTTTTTATCATATCTTATAATTAAGTCTAAATGCCCTAACACCGAATAATTTTTAAAACTTTTCACAACTTGAAGAATCTCTTTATAATATGCTTCATTATATTCTTTTTGGGTTTTATCTCTTTGAAAATCCTGTGTCCAGAATTCTTTATCATTTACCTGATGAACAGAAAATATAATAAAATCAAAATTGTATTTTTTTAAAATAGCTTCATATTTATCAATAGTATGAGTTTGTATTCCACATTCAAGACCTGTTTTTATATTAATTTCTTTTGAGTATTTTTCTTTCATTTTGTTAATATCTTCTATATATTTAGGATAATTAACATTTGTAATTGTGTTTTTATCTTTTATTTTAATTTCGTCCCAATCTTTTTTTATGCCGTAATCTACATGGTCAGTAATGCAAATATCATCTATATTTAGTTTTATAGCATCTTTTATAACTTCTTCTAATGGATAATTAGAATCATCGCTAAACTCTGTATGTACATGATAATCTGCAAGCATATTAATAATTCCTATTTTTTATTTTTACATAATTATATATATAAATTATTTTTATTGTATATATTTTTATAATTTTTTTTAATAATCAATTAGTAAAATAAAAATTAGGTATCAGTAAATACCAATACCTAATCAAACAATATTATAATAAAAACTATTATAATGTTTTCATGTCTATTACATATCTGAACTTAGCTTGTCCGCTTGTAAGTTTTTGATAAGCTTCATCTATTTGGTTAGCAGCAATAATCTCAGTTTCTGGGTATATTTTGTGTTTGAGAGAAAAATCAAGCATTTCTTGAGTTTCTTTAATACCGCCAATCATAGAACCATAAACTTTTTTACCACCTGAGAATATTAATCTTGCTAAATCTATGCTTTGTTTTAATTCAGCAGGAGGAAGCCCAACAATAGCCATCTCTCCGCCGTATTTTAATAAGTCAACATAATTATTAACATCATATCCTGTAGGAATAGTTGATATTATTAAATCAAAACGAATAGGTATATCTTTTGTAGAAGTAAATAAATCTTTTGCTCCCATCTCTAAAGCTTCTTTTTTCTTTTTGTCGTTACGAGCAAATACATAAACATCTGCCCCCATATTAACAGCATATTTTACAGCCATAGAACCAAGTCCGCCGAAACCAGCAACACCTACTACATCGCCTTTTTTAACGCCAGAGAATTTAAGAGGCGAGTATGTTGTAATACCAGCACATAAAAGCGGAGCAACTTTTTCCATTGGTGCATCTTTTGGTACAGTGATAGCAAACTTTTCACTTACCACTATATTGTTTGAATATCCTCCGTAAGTAGGCTCATCATTGTGAAAATGGTCTTTACAGTCATAAGTAAGCACAGTCTGACCTCTTTCGCAAAATTGTTCATGACTTCTTTTGCAAGCCTCACATTCTCCGCAAGAGTTTACCATACAGCCCACACCAGCATAATCACCAACTTTAAATTTTGTAACATTCTTTCCTACTGCTACCACCTTTCCAGCAATTTCATGACCAGGCACCATTGGATATATTCCTTCATGCCACTCACTTCTTGCAGAGTGTATATCACTATGACATATTCCTGCATACATTATCTCTATTAAAATGTCATTGTCTCCCATAGAATGCCTTGAAAATTCAAAAGGTTTAAATGTGTCAGTTTTGCTATGAACAGCATATCCTTTAGCATTTATTCTCTTTCCAGAATTAGCTTCTTCCAAGTTTTTTTCTAATAACATGTATATATACTCCTCATTATTAAATATGTTTTATTATATTATTTATTATAACATTGAAGTGCACTCTAATGTCAATATTTTTATATATTAAAATGTATGAGATTTTTCTAGTTTTTATTGAATATGAATTATAATAGTACATTATAAATTTTTTATTCAACTTTTTCCCGCCTTCGCACCCATACCTAAAGGTACTCCTTTCAGTCGCAGGCACTTCCTACGGTCGCGGTGCGGACTTCGTCAAAGTTTTCGCCCTTCGGGCACACTTCGCGAAAGTGCAATTATTATAACTTTATATATTGCTAATGTATTAAATATATAGGGTAATACCCTAATTGTAGCTTAAAAATGCAGCCTTTTTGGTTCTTTTGGTCACAAAAAGAAC
>NZ_SRZM01000303.1 GCF_019402445.1 Brachyspira pilosicoli | reverse complement strand
TGAATAATGATGATTTAATTTCTAGTTTGGTGCAAGAATTAAGGAGGGGGACTTTAATAATGGTTGTATTAAGTCAGCTTAAAAATGAAGAGTATGGTTACAGCTTAATAAGTAAATTAAAAGAAAATAGTATAACAATAGAGTCTAATACTTTATATCCGCTTTTAAGAAGATTAGAAAATCAGGGGCTTTTAAAAAGTGAATGGAAAACAAATGAAGAAAAACCCA
>NZ_SRZM01000302.1 GCF_019402445.1 Brachyspira pilosicoli | reverse complement strand
TGTGCTACTCCTGTTTTTGTATCAGCTAAAAATTTTAATTCTTTTTCATTGAAGTGAATACCATGAGCATACCAAACATCATTACCAACCCAGCCCAATTTTTCCATATATTCCAAAGGACGCATATTAAATTTTTCTTTTACAAATACTTCCTCATCTTTAGTTTCGCATAAATGAGTATGAAGTCTTACTTTTAAATCTCTTGCCAATATTGCAGATTGCTTTAATAATTCTTCTGTAACACTAAAAGGTGAGCAAGGAGCCAATGCCACCATATTCATAGAATAGCGAGAAGAATCATGATATTTTTCTACTGCTTTTTGACAGTCTTTTAAAATTTCATCTAATGACTGAACA
>NZ_SRZM01000301.1 GCF_019402445.1 Brachyspira pilosicoli | reverse complement strand
TTTTTTTTCCTGATATGATTTTTTATTTAATTTATTGCTTTTGGTTTTTATAATTTCTCTCTCTTCTATTTTTATGTGGTCACCATAAAACTTTGGAGGTCTATTAAAAATAATATCGGCAAACATTAGTAATCTTGCACCAACCTCTCTTGGAAATTGCCTTATTCTATATAACTTTCTTACATTATCAGCACTATAGGCTATGGCATTAATATTTTTTTCTCTAGCAATAAACACTGCTCTCTCATTGTGAAATGGCTGAGATACTATAGTAAAATTAGTTAAATCAAAAACCCTATTTGCTCTTAATATAGAATCCCTAGTTCTAAAACCTGCAAAATCTAAAAATATATGTCTTTTATCAACTCCAAGCTTTATTAAATCTAAACGCATCTGTCTAGGTTCATTGTAAGATTTATGCCTATTATCGCCGCTTACAAGTATATACTTTACTTTGCCGTTGGTATAAAGCTCATAAGCTGCATCCATTCTAAACTTAAAATACATATTTATTCTACCGTCAGACAAATATTTACTCGTCCCTAACACCAAAGCAACATCATTATATGGAATCTCTTCTATAGAATCGTATATATATTTCTTTGAATAGCTAGATACACTAAAATATGATATTAATGCTATAAAAACAAAAATAATAACAAACTCTAAAATAAATTGATAAAAAGAGTAAATAGCTAGTAAAATATAATTAATTATTTTTATAAATATATTATTATAATTCTTACTAATATAATTAAACTCATAGGCTATTAATTTTATTTTTTTTATATATTTATTTTTTAATCTACTAAACACCATATTAAAACAACACAGCCCAAATTATTATTATTTTTTAATATTATCGTAAAAAATATAGGGAACTTTCCTTATAAATAATTCGTCTAATATTACATAATAAAACTCATTAGGATTATTTATGTTAAAAGCAATATATATATCTATAATATCATTATTTTTACTCTCTTGCAGAGGAGTACCATATCATCATATTGGTCGTTTTGATGGACCTGGTCCT
>NZ_SRZM01000300.1 GCF_019402445.1 Brachyspira pilosicoli | reverse complement strand
TCTTTTAGCCTCTAAATCTAAAAAAGCATTGGCATAAATATCATATTGTCTAATTTCTTTAGTTTCTTTGCTTATAGGGTCAGCTTCTAATGATTCATAATTGCTACTTCCTGTTTGCACTCCTAATATTTTTCCTTTTAAATCTTCTTTAGTTTTAATATCAGCTCTGTCTGCATTTTTAACTATCATAAGTCTGTTATTAAGATATGGTTTAGTGAAATTAACTTGTTCTTTTCTAGTTTCATTAATAGCAAAGCCATTCCATACCACATCAACATCACCTTTCTTTAAGCTCAATACAACGCTAGACCAATCTACAGGTTTAGCCACCAACTCTACCCCGAGGCGGTTTGCTACCTCTTTGGCTAAGTCTATATCAAAACCAACTATATTTCCTTCTTCATCTCTAAAACCCATAGGGGCAAAAG
>NZ_SRZM01000030.1 GCF_019402445.1 Brachyspira pilosicoli | reverse complement strand
GTGGGGGCAAAGCCACCACAAATAAAAAAATTAAAAATATTTAGTATATTCAAAACGTTACTGTGAATATTTCTCTATAATTAACAAAGTCGCTTTCATAAAGTGTGATAGAGTTCGCTAAAAAACGGCTCTTTTCAAAACTAATATTATTTACTATCTCTTTTAATTTATCATTGTCATAAACCTTTTTTACTCTTGCCAATGTGAGATGCGATTTAAAATCTTTTTTGTCATATTTTATATTAATATTATCCCTTAAATGTTTTACATATTCATCTAATTCTTTGCAATTTGCTTTTACAAACAAAACATTTATATCATTAAACTTATTTGTGAAATATGAGAGTTTTTCAAAGAATATATTAAAAGGCTTTATCACACTGCTTGTTTTTTCTAATGATGATTTTATTTTTTCTATATCGCTTTCTTTTATATTTTCAAAAAAAACTAATGTGATATGCATTTTATTTTTATTTACAAATTTCACTTCTGCTATATTATCATCTATCTTTTTTAATAAAAGGTTATGGTATTTACTTTTTATATTTTCATCAATATTTAATGCTAAGAATGCTCTCATAAATTAGTAAATAATATTATTTAAATATATCGTTAGTGGCATCATACCAAAATACGAAATCTAAATATTCCATTGGTATTTTTTCTTTTTTTGAGTACTCTACTAAATTCGATTCGCAGCTCATATAATTATTTTTAGTTAAGCTTGTTTTTGGAGTCATAGATTCTGGAAGTATATCTAATTTGCTCATTACTCTCATTATGTGCCTATCAAGTATAGCAATTTTTTGTCCAAATCCAATATTCCTTAAAAAATGGCTAGCCTCTTTAAGTCCATAGCCTTTAACTTCTTTTGCTAATTCATTTCTCAAACTCACAATAGAATCGTTTCTTATAGCATCATCAATTCTCTCTCTCAATATAAATTTCTCTTTTGGAAAATATAGCTTTCTTGCAAGAACTATATTTCTAGCTTTCATATTGTGAAAACGTACATGCTTTATTAATATATTAGCAATACTCTCTTCAGAACCCTTAAAAAGTAAATTATGATTATAAAGGTCTATTATAGCAGCAGCCCCACTTCTTGCTTTTGTTTGAGGTGTGCATATACAAAAGGCTAATTCTGCAAATAACCTTTTATCATTTTCTCTCTTATAAACTCTCTCGAAATATTCAAGTCTTCTTTTCATTCTCTCATGAAGTATTTTATCTTTGTATATACCCATTAGATGTTTAGCGTATTCTTTGTCCATTCTTTAAGCCTTTATTTAAAAAAATTATTTCATTTATAATACTACCATAATAATTAAATTTCAATTCTTGATTAATTAATATATATAATCTATAATACAAAAAATAATATACTTCAGAGAAAATAAAAATTATGCCAAAATTATTAATAGCTTCAGATTTGCATTTAAGTGTTTCAGAGAGAGAATATTCTTTTAATGTGCTTAGAGAAATAATAGAAATATCAAAAGATTATGATGCTTTAGTTTTACTTGGAGATACTTTTGATACATTTGAAGATTTGAAAGAGCTTAAAGAAGAGTTTATAAGTATAATAGAAGAAAATAAAATATATCTTCTTAAAGGCAATCATGAAAACTTAAAATCTAAAGGAATTACTTTAAGCCAATTAAATTTCCCTAGTAATATTACAGTATTAGAAGAGATAAGTGCTTTTAGTATAGATGATTTAGACATAGTTGCATTGCCTTATAATGATAAATACTCTGTAAATAATGAGTTTTTAGAGTTGGTTGATAGTCTTAAAAATGAAAAGAGAATTTTATTAGCACATGGTATAGTAGAGGGTACTTTATGGGCTATAGAAGAAAATGAGGCATCTGCTAGCATACCTATTGATATAATAAAAAAGTCTAATGTTGATTTAGCAATAGTAGGGCATATTCATAAACAGATGGATACAAGAATAGAAAATATTGAAATAGTTTATCCGGGCTCTTCAAGAGTTTGGAGAAGAAGCAAGGCAGAAATTGGAATTAGAAGATGTTTGGGTTTAGATATAAAAGATAACAAAATAAAAAAAGAGCATATTAATATAGAATCTGCTGGAGAATATAGAGTTTATGAATGTAATAGTTATGATATTGAAACAAAGATAGAGAGTTTATCTGTTAATTGGAAAAAAAATGATATTATAAGCATTAATATTTATGGTATTATAGAAGATGAAAATGAGCTTGAAAAAACTAAGAAGTCTATAATAAATAAATATTCAAAAAATGTAAGAGATATCAATTTGAAAAACAGTCAATTATATTTTTTGGAGAATGCTTATAACGAAAGAATAATTAAAGAGTTTTTAGATGTTGTAAATAGTTATGAGTTTGATATTAACAATAAAGATAATTTAGAAATATTAGAGCTTGCTAAACGATTAGGTATAGAGAAAATATATAATGCTTTACAATAAAAAATAATGGGTTTTGTTTATGCTTTTAAAACTAAATAATTTTGGAAAGTTTAAAAATAAAAGTTTTGAGATATCAGATTTTATTACTTTATTTTATGGGGCAAATGAATCTGGAAAGACTACTATATTTGATTCACTTATGTATTTATTTTCTGAGAATAAAAAGAGCTTAGGTTTTTCAAAGATGATAAAAAATAGATATGGAGATGAGATTGATGTAGAGAGTGTGCCAGCAATTGATGATAGTATTAAACTTCACCCAGATTCTTATAATAATTTGTATGCCATAAGACAAAGCGAAATAATATTTAATATGTCTGATAATAAAAAAGATTCAAAAGAGTGGGAGAGTGAAATAAAGAAAAAATTATTCTCTTCTGATATTGATATAGGAAAGATGATTTCAGAAATTAGGGCAGAATATAGCGGAAGGGCTCAGTCGTCTATTCCATATCAAATTAACTTAATGGAAAATAAAAAAAATAGTATAAAAGAAGAATTAAATATTTTGTATGATAAAATAAATAATGAAAGTTCTAAAAAAGAAAAGATAAAAGAATTAAATGATAAGCTTAATTTTAATGCCAATCTTATGAGAGAGAAAATTAAAGAGCATGATGAAATATTTAATACATTTGATTTAAAAAAGAAAGCACAATTAAAAAATTATAAATTGGATTTACTCTCTCTAATAAATAGTTTTTATAAAAAGAATAATTTTTTAAGTGAAAATAAAATACTTCAAAATGATTATTCTAATGAAATAAAATCTATTACAAATAATATTGATGAATTAAAAAATAAAGAGTTTTATTTAAATGGTAAAATAGAAAGTCTTAAAAAAAATATAGAAGAGAGAAAATCTATTGA
>NZ_SRZM01000003.1 GCF_019402445.1 Brachyspira pilosicoli | reverse complement strand
CCCCGCACGCCTAAGAGGTTATAATTAAAGCATAGTATTACCGTGCGGCAAGCCCTCGACCGTAGGGAGTGCACAGCTAGGAGAGTAGCTCGTACAAAAAAAGGTCATACATATTAAATGCATGACCTTTTGTATTTTATAAGTTTATTTCTTACTGTTGTGCTTGAGTAGTGTTATTTTGCTGTCTTAACTGCATAACCTCATCATAAGTCAAATACTCTAAATCAGGATTATAATCACCGCTTCTCTCTTCACCATTAAGGCTAGGTATTATTAATCTTTGACCAGGAAGTATTAAATCAGGGTTATTAGGGTCTCTAAGTACATTTCTGTTAGCTTCATATATTCTATACCATTCTATAGGGTTGTTGTATATGTAGCTGTATCCAGCAATTCTCCATAAAGCATCAGTTAGAGGTACTCTTCTTACTACAACATAATATTGAGGCAATACAGTAACTTTTCCTTCTGTATTTACTTCCTGACCAGTAGTAGCATCAATTATTTGACCAGTTTCGTTACCACCCATCTCACCAGGTATAACTTGTCCGTCAATAGGTCCTCTCTCTTCTATAGCATTCATATTAAGATTAGCTTCCTGCATTTTTTGGTCAGCTAAAACATAATCATTGTTATTTAAAGCATCTTCAGCTTCCTGAATTGTTTTAGATAGATTTTGTTCTTCTTCGCTGTCTTTAGTTAAATAACCTTCACTTATAAGTCTGTCTCTTCTTGCTTTTAATTGCTCTAGATTTTTAACAGCTTCTTCTTTTTTCAACTGATTAGCAGTGTTTAATATATTATCCATAGTTTTAGAAGCTTCTAAAGCTTTATCGCTTGCAGTTTGAGGAGTGTTTTGTAAAGCATTATTAGCATCAGTTAAAAGTTTTGATACATTTTTATCATTATCATCACCTTTAGCTATCACTTGTTCATTAACTAAATTATTATATTTATTTTGTGCATCTTCTATATCTTTCTTAGCTTTTGCTATTGCATCTGCTTTCGCTTTAGCCTCTGCTTCAGCTTTTGCTTTGGCAGCAGCTTCTGCTTTCGCTTTAGCCTCTGCTTCAGCTCTTGCCTTAGCTTCAGCAGCAGCTTTTGCTTTAGCCTCTGCCTCAGCTTTCGCCTTAGCATCTGCTATAGCTTTATTTATGCCAGCTAATGCAGCAGATACATTCTGCTGAACGCTAGCAAAATTGTCGTTAGTAAGTGCTTCATCAGCTCTAGTTAAAGCACCATTAATATTTCTATCATTAGCATCGCCTGCTTTTACACTTTTACCTAATTCTGCTTTATATTTGTTTCTAGCATCATTAATAGATTTTGAAGCTATTGCTCTTTCTCTATTAAGATAACCTTCTTTAACACTGTTAGCAGATTGTAAAGCGTTGTTGAAAGAATTATATACTGTTGTAAATGTGTTTGAAGAAGCAGTAAACTCTTCATCTGTAGGAGGAGTTTGCGGTTCTGGAGGTAAATTAGTAATACTATTATTTCCTTCTTCAAAGAATTTAAGAGCTTCTTGATATTTTGTTTTAAATTCATTATCAGTAGAAGCACCTAATTGTTCTATTTCATTAATAGTTTTATTTGCATCATTTTTTGCTTTAGCTATTCTTAAAGTCATTAATCTATAAAACAATGATACAGTAGTTTTATCTATAGAATCAGAAGCCTCTTGAGATTTATCATAAGACTTTTGATATTCTCCGTCATTTTGTAAAGTCTCAGCTTCTCCAGTAATTCTAGCTGCATCATCATAAGTTTGAGCAGGTAATACGCTAAAACTAAAAGAGATTAAAGCTATATAAGCTACAATTTTCTTTATTAAAGTACTCATTTTTCTTTTATACTCCTTAAAATATTAAAATATTAGCTTTGTTGCTCTTGCTCTAAAGTTTCAAGCTCTTTTACCATAGCTTCAAGTTCAGCCAAACGCTCTTTTACTTTAGTTAAAGCTTCATCACTTTTATCGAATTGTTCTTTAGTTTTATTATATAAAGCTAAATAAGCCTCTTTTGCTGTATAAAGTTTATCTACTAACACTCTATAATCTTTAGTTTCAGCAGTATACATAGCATTTGCTTCATTGTATATTGTTTCAGCTTGAGCATATTCTTCACCATACATAACATTAGCTTTGATTTGACTAGCATTAGTATAATTTTCATCAGTTTGTTTTTTTAGTATTTCAGAATAAGGAGCTAAACCTTTATCTAAAACTAAATTATAATTAGTTTCAGCTGTAAGAAGAAGCTCTTTAGCTTTTTCAGCTTCATCTTTATTTTCTGCCTTCATAATGATATCAGCTTCTGCGTATCCTTTCTCAGCGATATCATAATCATTTTGAGCAAAAGTTTTAATTTCGGTATACTTGTTTACAGTCTCTCTTAATGCAGTAACTCTCTCATAATCTTTTGTAGGCAATCCTCCGCAAGACATTACAAAGAAAGATAATGCTATTATTAGAGCAGTCTTTTCTTTTAAACTCATATTAATACAATTCCTCCTGTTTTTTAATTATATAAAAATATAAAAAAATAATATGTTAACAACATTATCGCTTAAATAATTAAAAAGTCAAGTTATTTTAATTATAGAAGGCTTAGAATAAAATTTATATTTATACTAAAATCTACTATTATTATAAATTGTTTAAAGAGAAAAAAGTAAAATTAATTAAATTATAAATTACTAAAAATATTAAATGTTTTAAAAATACTACTTGCATTTTTTTTATTATATAGTATAATGATTAAACATTTTGCTGGTGTAGCTCAATTGGCAGAGCAGCTGATTTGTAATCAGCCGGTTGCGGGTTCAAGTCCCATCACCAGCTCATCTTTTTTTAACGCATATTTTTTTCATATTAATAAATCTGTTTTTCTTTTCGATAATTATTTTATATATTTTTAATATCTTCTTGGGATAATGTTATGGCAAATCTTAAATTAAAAGACTTAATTAAAAAAAATAATTTCTTTGTAATCGCAGAATCAGGTTCTAATCATGAAGGCTCTATAGATGATGCTATTCAATTAATTAGAGAAGCTTCTAAAGCGGGTGCTAATGCTGTAAAGTTTCAAAGTTTTACTTCAAAAACGCTCTTTGCACATAAAGAATATACTAAAATACTTAAAATACCAGAAAATGCATTAGATAATGTTGATGATATAGTATTAAAAAAAGAGTGGTACGAAACTCTGTATAAAGAAGCTAAAAAAAATAAAATCATTTTAATGAGCACTCCATTTTCTATTGAGGCTGTTGATGATATGAATAAATATGTGCCTATATATAAAATAGCTTCTTGTGATATAGATAATATTCCTCTTTTGAGAAAAGTTGCTTCTACTAAAAAACCTGTGATACTTTCTACTGGTTTGGCTACAAATAAAGATATAAAAAATGCTTTAAATATTTTAAAAAATAATGAGGTAGCTTTACTTCATTGTTCTGTGGAATATCCTACACCTTTAGAAAATGCCAGATTAAATAGAATAACTGTTATGAATAAACTTTTCAAAAAAAATATTATAGGTTATTCTGACCATACTATAGGAATAGATGCTCCTATTATAGCATATACTCTTGGAGCTAAAATCATAGAAAAGCATTTCACAATAACTCCAGAAAAAAAATCAGGCGACCATATAATAAGTTTAGATACTAATTCTATGAAAGAAATGATTTCAAAATTAAAAGATACTAATAAGATGCTTGGCGGAGATGAAGCTTTAAAGACTGAGAAAAAAATGAGTAAACAAGAGAAAAAAGAGCTTGTTTATGCTAAGAGGGGTATATATCTTAATCATAGTATGCTTAAAAATGAAGTGATAACAGAAAAAGATTTAATAACTTTAAGACCATGTGTTGGTATACCTGCCAAAGATTATGATAAAGTTGTTGGGAAAAAATTAAAACTTGATAAAAAATCTTTTACAGCATTGAATACCAATGATTTAAAAAAATAGCAATCAATAAAATTTATTTTATTTAAAAATAGTATTAAAGTAAACATAATCTATTTGATTTAATTCTTCAATATAGTATAATAAAACAAAGTATAATAATATTTGGAGAATGAAAAAATGAAAAAATTGCTAGCAATATCTTTGTTTATATCTATGAGTATTGCCCTTCATGCTTATGAAACTATACCTTATATGTTTAATAATATCGTTCCTTATGGTGTATCTCCTGATGAAGTAAATCAAATACTCATGTCTAATAGTTTTATAACAACAGAAGGACAGGCTGTAAGTGGTACTTTTTATATATCTTCATATCCTGATCCAGATTTAGCTTGGTATAATCCTCAAACTTTAAAATGGGTTAATATAAAGTTTACTACTAATGAGATGTCTGATTTATTTAAGAGAGATTTAAGTCTTTTATATTTTAATTATACATTAGATGATGAGTTTAAATGTATGACTATAACTGCTGAAAACCTATCTGAAGATAGTACTTTAGCAGGAAAAAATACTAAATGGGTTTATAAATTTTTCTTCCATAATGATAAATTATTTGCAGTAAGTTCTCGTTATCAAGGAGATGGTGCTTTAGAACAATATAAGCAAAGAAACCCTGATAATGAATATGCAAACCCTGGATATGTTATGTCTTCAGGTTTATTTAATAGAACTTTAAATGGTTTCATAACAAAATATGGCGGATTTGATAATAGTCTTGTAAGAACTTTAGATGATTTTGCTTCTATGTATTATGGAAACTACATTAATGGACAGGCTGATACTTCTTTATCTGTGTTCTATGCTAAATATGCTATGAAAAATATTAACTTCGTTGCTTCTTATGTTGATAACTACAGAATGAGACCTATTTATTACAGATTCCAAAATAAAATTTATGAAGATGTAAACGACATAGCAGATGTACCAGTTGGAATTCCACCTGAGGTAAAAAAATTAAATAAAGATAAAAATAATAATCAAACAACTACTGAGAATAATCAGCAATAATTAAGTTGTATAAATATAATAAAGAGAGGCTATATTTTAGTCTCTCTTTTTTTTTGCAAAAAAATATATATATGATATAATGAAACTTAAAATTTATTATTTATTTAAGAGGTTTCCTACAATGGATTTAAATGAATTGAGCATAATTCAAATTAGAGAGAAATTAAAAAATAAAGAAATAGACGCAGTTAGTTTAACAGAATCTATTATAAAGAAAATAGAAGAAGATGATAAAAGAGAAGATAAAATATATGCTTATTTAGAAATTTTTAAAGATGAAGCAATAGAGCAGGCAAAAAAAGCACAAGAGAGAATTAACAAAGGTGAAGATTTGCCTCTTCTTGGAGTTCCTTTAGCTATTAAAGATAATTTATGTTATAAAGACCATTTAATGACAGCTTCTTCAAAAATGCTTGAAGGCTACAAAGCTCCATACACAGCTCCTACAGTTCAGAGATTAATAGACAATGGTGCTATTATAATTGGAAGAACTAATATGGACGAGTTTGCTATGGGTGGTACTACAGAAACTTCTAATTATGGAATAACTAGAAACCCTGTTAATAGAAAACATGTTCCTGGAGGTTCTTCAGGCGGTTCTGCTGCTGCGGTTGCTGCTAATTTTGCTTTTGGTGCTTTAGGAAGTGATACTGGTGGTTCTATAAGACAGCCTGCTTCTTTCTGTGGTATAGTTGGTGTTAAGCCTACTTATGGGAGAGTGCCTAGACTTGGATGTGTTGCTATGGCTAGCAGTTTAGACCAAGTTGGTCCTCTTGCTAAAGATGTTAAAGATGCTGCTTTGATGACTAAAATTATTGCTGGTTTTGACCCTAAAGAATCTACTACTTTAAACATACCTGTACCTGATTATAATTCTCTTTTAGATGGAAATGTTAAGGGTATGAGAATTGGTCTTGCTAAAGAGTATTATGAAACTGATTTATTAAATAATGAAGTGAGAGAAAATGTAATGAAGGCTATAGATAATCTTAAGGCTCAGGGTGCTGAGATAGTGGATATATCTTTACCTAATGCTAAATATGGTTCTAGGGTTTATACTGCTGTTATGGCGGTTGAGGTTGCTTCTAATATGGGAAGGTATGACGGCATAAGATATGGTTATCACCCTAAAGGAGATTTTAATTTAGATGAATATTATTATGCTTCAAGAAGTGCTGGACTTGCTTTTGAAACTAGAGCTAGAATATTATTTGGTACTTTAATGACTGGTAAAAAATTCTTCTACAGCCATTATCAGCATGCTCTAAAAGTGAGAAAACTAATGCAAATGGACTTCGATAATGCATTCAAAAATGTTGATATTATCATATCTCCAACTTCTCCTATTACTGCAGGTCTTTTAGGCACAAGAGACCAAACTGACAGTGCTTTAGGGTTCTTAGCAGATAGTTATGCTTCTAATATTAACTTAGTTGGTCTTCCTGCAATGAGTGTTCCTTGCGGTTATGACAAAAACAATATGCCTATAGGTATACAGTTTATAGCTAAGCAGTTTGATGAGGCTTCTATGTTTAAAATGGCTTATGCTCATGAAGTAAATTACAAATAATTAGAATTTTAATAAAAATATAAAGGGCTTTTACTATTATCAATAGTTTAAGCTCTTTATTTTT
>NZ_SRZM01000299.1 GCF_019402445.1 Brachyspira pilosicoli | reverse complement strand
CACAACACAACACAACACAACACAACACAAAATAATTTTTCATTATTTAAATTTTTTAAACAAAATCAATTTTTATTATCCAATTTTAAAAATCTATTCCAAAATGCTACCATTGTATTATATAAAAAAATACTATCTTTTAATATTCTGTATAAAAATTCATTGATATAAATATTTTAGGATGTTATCTATGAGAAAAATACTATTAATTATATTATTAATTACAAGTTTATTTGCTTTATCATGTAAGAATAATTCATCATCTTCTATTGGTAGAATTGGAGAAATAGTGGTTAATCCTTATGGAGTTACGCCATTATCAGCAGTTTATACAACAGAAACAGTTAATGCTTTACCTATAACAGTAACAGTTAAAGGACTTTATGGAGAACCAGATATAATACATACTTATCCATCAGGCTATGGCATGGAGTTTGAAATACATGGCATGTTTCCTGAGTCTGATAATGTTATTGAAATAAATGATGGAGGAAGAATAATAACTAAAAATGTTAGTGTAGGAAGTTTATCATATAATGGCATAAATATACAAAAAAAATATGATGTGGCAATTAATAATTTACCTGAAGAAAAATATAAAAATAATCCTGAGTTATATTTTTTTCTAAATCCAATGGAAGAATTCGATATTGGTATATCTAGAAATGGATATACAAGATATTTAAAAACTGGGTATTCTGGTTCGAAATTTTATATTGAAAATAAGAGAATAGTTTTATTTCCAAATTATAGTGCAAAAAACAGTGATTTGTTAGGAAATGTTTTAGTACAATATCCATCAGTAAGTCATCATGATGCTATAAAAATAAATAGTAATTATATATATTTATCGTATTCAACTATGGGGTGGGAAGATAGACTTATAGAAATAAATAGAGTAGGTACAAAATTAAGAGATTTAAGTTTTGGTAAATTAATACAAAACTCTTTGGATTTTAAAACATATCCTGGAGATGAATCAATATTTAAAAAAATAGTATTTGGAGAAGAAGTAAATAATATATATAAAGATAATAATGGAAATGAACGATGGGTAGATTGGTTTCATGTTAATTCATTAGTATATGATTCGTCAGAAGATATTTTATATGTTTCATCAAGAAAAAGAGCAGTGTTAGCTATAGATTATTCAGAATGGAAACTTATTTGGTGGATGGCAGATAATAGCTTGAAATTAAAAATAGATGTTACTCTAACTGCTAGTGATGGTTTACCATATGATTATCATTTTAAAGATTTAAAATCTTTAGAAGCTTATAGGGTAAAAGGGGCAGGTATATATGATGGTCCTAAAAATCAACATGCATTGTTTTTACTTGCTAATGGCAATTTAGGTATGTTTGACAATCAAGGTGACGAAGATTCTAATCCTAATGGTTCAAGATATGTAGAATATAAAATAACAGGTACACATGGTAATTATACAGCTATTAAAGTTTATGAATATAAAGATTCATCTTTCTATTCAAGAACTATGTCTGATGTAGATTTTACAGGAGAAAATTATCAAAATATATTATTATGTTATGCTAATTTAGGTATAATATTGGAAGTAGGAAAAAATAGTAAAAAAGAATTATTTAAATTAGATTTACCATTTGATGTTTATAGAGGAGATAAAATGCCTTTGTACTATGATGAAGGAAGAGTTTATTCAGAGGACTGCAATTTGAAGAATCCTAATTAATTTTTATTATAATAAAGTATAATGAAGGCTTAATTACAATACTGTGATTGAGCCTTTTTATAATTGATATTATTAATAATTGTCTTGAATTAACTAATATTTATAATTAAAAATGATTTTAAATGCACAGAAGCTAAACATATTGCAGTTAGGAATTCCTTAATTTATAAAAGTATAGCATAGGTGTATCATAATTTAAAGCAGAATGTATTCATTTATAATTGAAAAAATTATTATATTTTCTTAATTTTAGATTAGCTTTCTCTAAAGTTAATTCTTGTATACAAAAGTCATAAAATTCTTTTTGGTCTAGCCTATGTGTACTCTCTACTACGCCATTATACCAAGGTGAGGCAACAGGACTGTAAACTCTTTTAATATAGTTCTTCTTACAAAATATATCTAAAGGGTGTTGTGTATCAAATGAATGTTTTCGATAAGTAAATTCTGTACCATTGTCTGTTTGAATACAATGTATTCTAAAAGGAAAATAATCTAACATTCGTTTTACAAAATCAATGGTATTGTAAGGACTTTTTTCATCATATAAATATCTAAAACTCATTCTAGTGGCTAAATCTACAGCAGTAAATTGATAATAGCGTATTTCTCCAAAAAAAGCATATTTGACATCTATTTGTATCTTTTCTCCTGCTTCTTTAATATAAATAGCATGCTTTCCTTTATGTTTCTTCCTTAATTTTCTCTTTCTTTTGTTATATAAATTATGCTCTTTCAATATTGTTTCTATAGCACTAGTCCCTATTTTAATATCTTCTCTTTCTAATAGTTTTTTTATTTTTACTTTACCGTATTTATATTTCTTTCGTATTTCAATAATTTTATTAATAATCTTTTTATTTTGATATTTATTTGGACTATTTTTAGGTTTTCTGCTTTAATTTTCTATTTTCTCTGTTTCTTGTAATTTCTTTTTCCAATAATAATAACTTCTAATACTAATATTAAATTTTAAAGCCTGTGCTTTTTTATTTTTTACTTTGTTAATAGTTAATACTATCTTTTTTTTCTGATTTGAATTATATTGTTTCATATTGGTTTATTTCTGCTAATTTAAATTATAAGGAATACCTGCTTTTTTTAAACTAAAAAGTGTGCAGTATCTGTGGCTCCTAAACAAAAAATGATTTTAAAAATAATTGACAATTTATGAGTTTTATGATATACTACATAACTGTATAATTTCTAACAAAATTCAAAAAATAGGGTAAGTATATGAAATACGAAATTTTAGCTCAAAATGCCCGCTTTTTTACAATATCAGCGGCAATTCTAACCTTAGCTTTTGCATTCTATTTTTATAAATGGATGCGTAAGCAAGATGAAGGTACAGACAAAATGAAAGAAATTGCTTCGCATGTTCGCTCTGGTGCTATAGCTTATCTTAAACAACAATATAGAGTTATAGCTTTCTTCTTTGCTGGAGCTTTCATAATTTTTGCTATTCTTTCTTATGCTTTAAAAGTACAAAATCCATTCATTCCTATAGGTTTCTTAACAGGAGGTTTCTTCTCAACACTTTCTGGCTTTCTAGGTATGAAAACTGCTACTTATGCATCAGCAAGAACTGCTAATGCTGCTAGCAAATCACTAAACCAAGGTTTAACTATAGCTTTCCGTTCTGGTGCTGTTATGGGTCTTACTGTTGTTGGTTTAGCTTTATTTGATATATCTATGTGGTTTATAATACTTAATGCTTGGCTTGATAATAGTTGGTTTAATACTGACTTCTTGGCTTTAGGTAATATTGCTCGTGATTCTTCAGAGTTTATATCTGCTAAGATGCACTTTGTAACTACTACAATGCTTAGTTTTGGTGTAGGTGCTTCTTTCCAAGCTTTATTTGCTCGTGTTGGCGGCGGTATATTTACTAAAGCTGCTGACGTTGGTGCTGACTTGGTAGGTAAAGTTGAAGCTGGAATACCTGAAGATGACCCTAGAAACCCTGCTGTTATAGCCGACAACGTTGGTGATAACGTTGGTGACGTTGCTGGTATGGGTGCTGACCTATATGAATCTTATGCAGGTTCTATACTTGCTGCTATGAGTTTAGGTTCTGCTGCTTTTGGTTATATTAATCCTGATATTAGTCCTATATATGCTGTATCTCTTCCTATGATACTTGCTGCTATTGGTACTCTTTCTTCTATAATAGGTGTATTCTTCGTTAAAACTAAAGAAGGTGCTACTATGGGAGAATTATTAAAATCTTTAAGAGTTGGTGTTTATGTGAGCAGTGCTATAATAATAGTAGTTGCTTTTATATTAGTAAAAATGCTTCTTCCAAACAACTTAGGCTTATTTGTTTCTATAATTGTAGGACTTATAGCTGGTAACGTTGTTGGTTTCTTTACAGAATATTACACAGCTGCTGAATACAGACCTACTCAATGGGTTGCTGAACAATCTAAAACTGGTCCTGCTACAGTTATAATCGGCGGACTTGCTGTTGGTATGCAATCTACTTTAATACCTGTTGTTACAGTAGTTGTTTCTATTATATTAGCATTTGGTTTTGCTGGAGGTTTTGGTGCTGGTGCTTCTGCATTCTCTCAAGGTTTATATGGTATTGCTTTAGCTTCTGTTGGTATGTTATCTACTTTAGGTATCACATTAGCTACAGATGCTTATGGTCCTATAGCTGACAATGCTGGCGGTAATGCTGAGATGTCTGGTCTTCCTGAGAGTGTTAGAGAGAGAACTGATGCTTTAGACTCTTTAGGTAATACTACTGCTGCTACTGGTAAAGGTTTTGCTATATGTTCTGCTGCTTTAACTGCTATGGCTTTAATTGCTGCTTATATAGAAGAGATTAAAGTTTCTTTAGGTAGAATGATTAATTCTGGTAATTTAACTTCTATTAATCTTGGTACTGTAGAGTATACTGCTAACACACCTGCAGAATTATATCAAAAAATAGTTTATAGCTTGCATATGAATGAGTTTATGAATGCTTTCAATATTCACTTGATGAACCCTAAAGTATTAGTTGGTATATTTATTGGTGCTATGTTAGTATTCTTCTTCTGTGCTTTAACTATGAAAGCTGTTGGACGTGCTGCTGCTGGAGTTGTTGAGGAAGTTAGAAGACAATTTAGAGAGATTAAAGGTTTATTAGCTGGAGAGGCTGGTGCTAAGGCTGATTATGAGAAAGCTGTTCAAATTTGTACTAAATCTGCTCAAAAAGAAATGATTGTTCCTTCTGTACTTGCTATAGTTGTACCTGTTGTTGTTGGTTTTATATTTGGTGTACCAGCTGTTATAGGTATGTTAGTTGGTGGTTTAACTTCTGGTTTTGCTATGGCTGTTATGATGTCTAATGCTGGTGGTGCTTGGGATAATGCTAAAAAATATATCGAAGCTGGTAATTTAGGTGGTAAGAAGATACTTGATGAAAATGGTAATAAAATTACTAACCCTAATCATGCTGCTGCTGTTATAGGTGATACAGTTGGTGACCCATTCAAAGATACTTCTGGACCAAGCTTAAACATTCTTATTAAACTTATGAGCTTAATAAGTGTTGTATTTGCTGGTGCTGTTGTTGCTTTCTCACCAAAAATTCAGGCTTTACTTGGAATAGCTGACCAAATTATTAAGTAATAAATTTTATTAAATATATATATAAGCTGCTTGACTTTAATTAGTTAAGCAGCTTTTTTATGCCTAAATTGAAAATATTTATAATAATTAAAATAAATGTTCTATATGTACTATCTTTATTTGTTGTAACTAAATTATAGAATAATATTTACATATTCTAAGAATAAAAATTACATATTATATTGACATTAAAGATATTTTAATATAAACTCGCACACTACAACAACAATATAAGGAATACATTATGAAAAAAAGACACTCCATCAGGGTGAAAATGCCTATTGCAATCAGTTTGCTTAGTACATTTTTTTTAGTTTTGATAGTTGTTATATTATCTATAAGGTCTAATAAAACAATAAAAGAATCTACTTTATCTGGATTTAATAGCACAGTTACTGGTTATAAAGAGATGTTGGATACTTGGTTAGATGATCAGAGAAATTTAATAAGAACTTATGCAGTATCTCCTGTTGTAATATCATATCTTTTAAATAGAGATGCTGTTGATATTAGACCTGTACTCGCTGAATTTGAAGCAATTAACGATTTGGTTTTAGATATAGGTTTAACTGATACAAATGGTATAATATTGGATAATGTAAATGGTGTAAAGATAGGTGAGAATATTATCACAATTAGAACAAATATTTTAAATATATTAAAAGCAAATAACAATAAAGCTTCTTTTGATGATCAATTACAAAAATCTGTTGCTGATAATAAATGGTCTTTAGCTGCTCTTTCTGGGGTGTTTTATAATGGTGAGCATATAGGAAATGTATATATTATTATGGATTGGGAAGATTTATCTGTAAGACTTCAAGATTTGAAACTTCCTGAAAGAACAAGAATATTTGCAGTAGATGATGATAGAAATATAGTTTTGGATACTAAAAATGAGCTTAATACCAAAGCTAATGAGGCTTATGAACAAATTATTTCTTCTAATCAATTATCTGGGTATATGACTTATATATCTTCTGTAAGTCATGATTCTAGAACTGCTGTTTATACTAGAATAGATAATTTGCCTTGGTATTTAATTATGGCTATGGATGATAAAATTATTTATCAGGCTAATAATGATTCTATAAAGATATCAATAGTTATTTGTATATTATCTATTATTTTTATAAATATTTTTGCTTTTCTATATATTAAAAGAGTTACATATCCATTAAAAAATCTAATGATTCATGCCACAAATATATCTAATGGAAATATAAGAAAGAGTAATATAACAAATTATAGAAAAGATGAGTTTGGAGAATTGGAGAGGGTTTTTGATTTGATGAGTAGTAGATTATCTGAAGTAGTTTCTAATGTTAATAATGCTTCTAATGAAATAATAGAGGCGGCAGAAAATATGATGGAAAGTAGTAATGAATTATCTCAGAGAACAGATTCTCAATCATCAAGTTTAGAGGAAACAGCTGCTAGTATAGAGGAGATGGTTTCTAGCATTAAGATATCAGCGGAAAAATCTGTGGCTGGTAAGAATATGATGTCTGAATCTATTGTATTTATTGAAAATGCTGCTAATATAATATCAAAAACAGCTTCTAATGTGGAAGAGGTTTATCATTCTAGTGAAAAGATTAAAGACATTACTAAAATAATAGAAGATATTGCTTTTCAAACTAATATACTTGCTCTTAATGCTTCTGTTGAGGCAGCACGTGCAGGAGATCAGGGTAAGGGTTTTGCTGTTGTTGCTTCTGAAGTAAGAAATCTTGCTCAAACTACTCAAGCTTCTGTAAAAGATATTACTGATTTAGTAGATAATACAACACAAAAAGTTGCTGTGGCTACAGAAACTGCTAAAGAATCTCAAAAAATATTTGTTGATTTACAAAAGAAAGTAACAGAAACTTCTGAGCTTATGGAGGCTATTACATCAAATACTTTGGAACAAGAATCCGGTACTAATCAGATAAGTGTAGAGGTTAATAATATGGAAAGTGCTACGGCTCAGAATGCAAGTTTGGCAGAGAGTTCTTATGAGGTTTCAAAATCTTTATTGGAAAAGGCTAAGTTTTTAGAAAAAAGTATAGAATTTTTTAAAATATAAAATATATTAATTTAATATAAAGCTATCTCATCTTAATATAATGAAGATAGCTTTTTTATTATAATAAAAATTATTAGCATTTTTGACAATTTTATCTTTTTTGTACAATAAATAGAGATTATAAGAATGAAAGAGAGTCCTATAGTTAAAAATGCTAAATAATGGTTTATATTATCTATG
>NZ_SRZM01000298.1 GCF_019402445.1 Brachyspira pilosicoli | reverse complement strand
CTCGCCTCTCTAACAAAAAACTTTTTATCACCTGTGCAAACTCATTAATATCTTTTGTGCTCCATTTATCAAGTAAGCTTGTAGCTAACTCATCATTAATCCTCACATCAAGCCAAACAAATATATCATCTTCTGTGTTATTGTTTTCTTTAGCCTTTACATAATCAAGATTCTCTCTAAAAGTTGGTCTGTTAATGCTTATAATGTCTTCATCATTAAACTTACTTCCCAAAGTAGAACGGCTATATATTTTAACTGGCATAAACTCATCATTATCAGCCTCTTTATAAACCGTTTCCTCTACAATGTATCTATTAAAAAACTCTTTGCATTTAAAAATATTTTTTTGCATTTAATATACTCCTTTTATAAATAATAAAATATATTTGAATATAAAATAAACTATATATTTAAATTAAAAAATAGCCTTTTGTTTCTTTGTGGCAATACCGAAGGCACTTCCTGCGGTCGCAAAAGAAGTGGGGGTGTGTACCATACTGGCACGCTTCGCAGGGGGCTAGTCCCCACA
>NZ_SRZM01000297.1 GCF_019402445.1 Brachyspira pilosicoli | reverse complement strand
CCTTTAAAAGTATACCCGAATGAGAAATAGAACTTCCATTTAATGATATAACACCTTTAATATTATTAGAAAAATTAGCTATATTTGATACATAAATATTATCTGATATCAAAATAACATCTTTATCTTCAGGTAATTGTATTTTCTTATCTAACATTACAGATAAAACCTGATTTAAAATATCTTGAATATCATACTTTCTCTCTATCATATATAAATCATCAAACTCATTAAAACAGTCATACATATTTTGCATAATATTAGTATATAAATATAAAGCAGTATGTTTTGAAGTATCAAGCAAACTATCTACATCATTAATAACCGCCTCATCTAAAAGCATAGATAAATGTGAATCAAATATTAGAACGGCATCATTAGAAATATTTTTTTCTTCTATTTTCTTTTTTTGTTTTAATATTTCTTTTCTTACAGTCTCTATTGCATACACAAATTTTTCTTTCTCAGTTTTTATATCAACATCTCTCTGCTCTTCATATCCTATTTTTATATCCAAATCAATATATTTAGCCAAACCACTAACTTTTCCCTCACACACAATTTCAAAATCAGAATCAACAGTATAAACTTTTTTTACTTCATTACTACTATTAAACTCAAACTTTCCACCAAATAAATCTTTAAAAAACTCTCTTAAAACTTGATGATTATCACCCTTTATATAAACCTCCACAACATCATCTTTTTGTATGTTTAATAAAGATATCTTACTCATACTATCAGCACAAACAATATTTTTATTTTTAGTTTTATTAGTAATATATACAGAGCAATTATTTTTAGCTACAGTATTCATAAACATAAATATAGGTCTAGCATGAAAACCATTTTTTAATTTTACTATATATTCTTCTTTTGTATAATCTTTTAAATTTTCTTGAATATTTTCACTGCAATATTTTTTCTCAAGATTATTTAATTTATCTTCTATCTCATCTATTTTTTTATTTAAAGAAGCTTCAGTAGCAGCAATCATTCCTCCCTCTACAATAGGAGCAAATGATATTCTTACATTCTTTTGTTTTTCTTTATCTAACATAGCAACAGCCATCTCACAATTAACCAAAGCCCTTTTGCTGTCAAAAAATATAATAACACCATCATCACTATAATTATCATTTATAACTTTATAAATATCATTATGATTAGTACCCAATAAACTATCCCCTATTCCTCCAGAACATACAACAGATATATTACTAACTTGATTAATATATTTTTGTAATGCCTTTACAAATTCATTACTATCTGAAACAAAAATTAAACTAACCACATTTAATCCTTTTTTTATAATTTTTATAAATTAACATATTATTTATAAGATAAAGTATAATAAAAACATAATTTTTTGCAATATAATAGGCTTTTATTATAAAAATATTTTTATCTTCATATTAAACTGCTTGCAATTATTTCACAATAAATATATTATTGAAACAAATATTAAGGGGGGTTCTAATGCTCAAAAAAATATTAATTTCAACATTAATTCTTGCATTTTCTGTAGCAACTATGTTTGCACAAGAAACTGCACAAACAACAACAGACACTACTACTACTCAAGAATCTAATAATACAACAGGTGAAAAACCTAGAGAAGAATTAGATCAAAACTTTGTAGATGCTTTAGTTAACCAAGATGAAGAGCTTTTAATTAACGCTATAGAAACTGGTTCACCTTCAGTAAAAGCATTATGTTTTGAAGCTTTGAGTAAAAAAGGTGTTAATAGCGATTTAGCTATCAGAACAATTAATAGATATGTTAGCTATGGTTTAGGTACTTCTTCTAGCTCTAATGCTGATTCTACTGTAAGATATCAAGCATTACAAGCAGCAAGAATTGCTAAATCTGAAACTAGTGTAGACTATATATCTCAAATGCTTTTTGCTGAACAAGAAACTTTCAATATCATCGCTGCTGTACAAGCTTTAGGTGAAATAGGAAGTGAAAAAGCTGTTCCTGCTTTACTTTTCCAATTAAGATTAGGAAGAACTCAAGGTATAGTTTATGAAGTAGCTGTTGCTTTAGGTAAAATAGGTAGTCCTATGGCTTTAGGTGATTTAATAGACCTTTCTCAAGATGATCAATATTTCTTAGCTATTAGACAAGCTGCTATAGATGCTATTAAAAATATTAAACCTGCTGCTGCTAACAACAATACTCAACAAAATACTGAAACAACTGAAACTACTCAGCAATAATAATATATTTGTATAGCGTATATAAAAAGCCCTCTATTTATAATAGATGGGCTTTTTTATTTATAAGTTTATATATTTTAGGAGTTCATATGAATATTTTAAAAAATTATAAATTTTCGTTTATCCTAATTTTAGGAATGTTGATAGGGTCTATAATTGGTGTAATTTTTGGAGAGAAAGCTTTAGTACTGCAGCCTATTGCTGATATATTTTTGAATTTACTTTATTGTTGTGTTGTTCCTATGATATTCATTTCTCTTGTATATTCTATATCAAATATGGAAAACACAAATAAACTTGGAAAAGTATTAGGAATAATGATAGTTATATTTTTATTAGCTGAAACTATAGCGGCTATATATATGCTTATAATCACTATAATATTTAATCCTGCTGATGGTGCTAATATTGCTATGAATGAAACTATAAATAACATGACTAGCAATTCAAATATATTAGCGATGTTTACAGTTAATGATTTTCCTCTTTTATGGTCTAGACAAAACCTCATGGCTTTAATAGTATTTGCAATGCTCATAGGAATAGCTATAGTAAAGGTAGGAGAAGTTGGAAAACCTGTAGTAAAATTTTTTGGTTCTTTAACTTCAATAATATCAAAAGTAGTTTCATATGTTATGTATATAGCACCTATTGGTCTTGGAGCTTTCTTTGCAACATTAGTAGGACAAAACGGAGCAGCACTTTCAGGACCATTATCCAGAGCTTTAATAATATATTTTATAGCGGCTATAGTATTTTATTTTGTATCTAATACAGTATTTGCTTATTTAGCTGCTGGAATAAATGGAGTAAAATTATTTTGGAAATATATAATACCTCCTTCTTTAGTTTCTTTAGGAACATGTTCTTCTGCAGCTACAATACCAACTAATTTGATAGCAGGAAAAAATATTGGCATACCAGATGATATTAATGATTTAACAATACCTATGGGTTGTAATCTGCATAAGTCTGGTGCTACACTAATAACTATATTAAAAATTACTTTTATGTGCAGTATGTTTAACATCAATATATTAGAACCGCAAAACATAATAACAGCTATATTGGTATCAGTTTTAGCATCGTCTGTAATGGGAGCTATACCTGCTGGAGGATATGTTGGAGAGATTTTTATAATATCTGCTTTTAATTTCCCTCCAGAGTCTATACCTATTATGGTTTTAATTGGTACAATCACAGATGCTCCTGCTACAACAATAAATGCTACAAATGATGTTGGAGCTGGTATGTTATTGGCTAGAATTTTTAAAGGTAAAAATTGGATAAAAGATAATTGAATATTATATTGAATATTAATTTTTATAAAAGCCTAATAATTATAATATATTATTAGGCATTTTTTTATTAGTTTCAATTAAGTATATTTTCTAATATTAGAATAAACAGTATGTACAGATATTTGCAATCTTTCTGCCAATGCCTCTACAGAGCCCTTTATATTGAAGAATCCTATTTCATAAAGTTTTATTATTATACTCTTGTTTTTATCCTGATTTGGTATTGACATATCAAGCATGATTTCATTTATATTTTTATTAAGGATAGATGATATCATATCGTCTATATTTGAGCTATAATTTTCATGAAACTTTTTTTTATTATCTTTTATATCAAATTCTTTTACAAAATCTATTAAACTTACTTCCATATTGATATTTATACATAATAATCCTATAAGTTTATCTTTATTTTTTATTGGTATGGTTATGGATTTGCATCTGTCTCCATTTGGAAATTTAGATTCGTATGGCTCTAAAAATTTCTTATCTTCATGTACACCTGCTATAATCTCTAATGCCAAATTAGTAATAGGTGCTCCTGGATTTCTAGAAGAATTATGTCCGTTTTCTATAAATTTAACTGCATTTTCAAAGTTATCTAAAGAATGTACTAATGCTTCACAGCTTCTTCCAAAGGCATTTGCTATACCTTTTACAACATATTTGTACGATTCTATTATTGCTCTATCTGTTTCATCAAAATATACGGGATTAATTTTATTTTCTGAATTATCTTTATCAAAATTATCCATAATAAATCCTTATTATAAAATTATAAATCATAAAATAAAAATAT
>NZ_SRZM01000296.1 GCF_019402445.1 Brachyspira pilosicoli | reverse complement strand
TTTTTCACTATAGAAGTTTATTATAGCAGATTGGCAGTAATGGAAAACACTATGTATAATATTGGATTTTTTACAATATTATTCTTATCAATTTTATGTATGAAACTAATAGCAGAAGAGAGAGCATCTGGCACATTTGAACTTATAATGACCTCCCCTATTACTTCACTTCAATATGTGATTGGTAAATATTTATCTGTATTAGTTGTTTATGCTTCACTTTTAATTATGACTTTTGTTTACCCTATACTTTTAATGATATTTGGAAAGCCAGATATGGGGGTAATATTTAGCGGATATTTAGGATTATTTTTACTTGGCACTGCTATACTTGGACTTGGTTTAATAGCTACAAGTATATCAAAAAGTCAATTAGTAGCTGCTATTTTGGGTGTATCTATGGGGGTATTTGCTTACATTATAAACTGGCTTAGTGAGATGTTTACTGGTGCTAGTAAATTATTAAATGCTATTTCTATAACTACATATTTTTCTGATTTTACTAAGGGGTTAATAGATATACAAAATGTAATATTCTTTCTTATTTGGGCTATTGCTTGTATATCAATATCTACTATGCTTGTAGAGTCATATAAATGGCAATAAAAAAGGCTTAAATATATGTCTCAAATAGTTGAATATGTCAAAAATAATGATTTTGATAATGTAAAAAAATTGATAGAAGCTGATAATTCATTAGTTGATGCTAGAGATGAAGAGTCAAGATTTACACTTTTAATGCTTTGTGCCAAAAAGGGTTATATTAACATAGCAAAACTTTTAGTAGAATGTGGAGCTAATTTAAATGCTAGAAGCAAAACAGGCATAACTGCTTTAATGTTTGCTTGTGCTGAGAAACAAGTAGAAGTTGCCAAATATTTAATAGACTCTGGTGCTGATGTTAATTTAAGGGATAAGCCGTTATTTTCTGCTTTACTTTATGCTTCACTTACAAAAGAACATGATATTATAAAAGCATTAATAGAAGCGGGGGCTGATGTAAATGCTAAGAATTTCAAATTAGTAACCTCTTTAATGTTTGCTGCTGGTATAAATGATATAGAAACAATGAAGCTTTTAATAGATGCTGGTGCTGATATAGAACATAAAAACAAAGATGGGGAGAGGGCACTAGAGTTTGCTATTCGTAAAGAGCAAAAAGAAGCAGCAGATTATTTAAAAAGCATTTCTAAATAATTTCATATTTTAATTTGACATAATAAATATTTATTATATAATATACAACATATGAATTTAATTAAATATTTATTAAATTATAAGACAGTCTACAGTCTACAGTCTACAGTCTAC
>NZ_SRZM01000295.1 GCF_019402445.1 Brachyspira pilosicoli | reverse complement strand
CTCGTACGCGGGAAAAAGTTGAATAAAAAACTTACTATATAAAAAACAAGGGGCTTTAAAAGCCCCTTATTTGTTTAGTTATTAATTAATTATATTAACCCAAAAGGAATCATAGTTTCAGCAACTTTTACAAATCCTGCTATATTAGCACCTTTCAAATAATTGCCTTTAAATCCGTATTCTTCTGCTGTTGTATAGCAAGTGTTATGAATATTAGTCATAATGTTTTTTAGTTTACCATCTGTATATTCAAAATCCCAGCTATCTCTGCTTGCATTTTGCTGCATCTCTAAAGCAGAAGTAGCAACTCCTCCAGCATTAGTAGCCTTTCCAGGAGCATATAATATATTAGCATTCAAAAATACATCTATAGCCTCTGGTGTTGTAGGCATATTAGCTCCCTCAGCCACACATTTACAGCCGTTTTTTACAAGTGTTTTAGCATTATCAGCATTAATCTCATTTTGTGTAGCACAAGGCAAAGCAACATCACAAGCAATATCCCATATACAGCCATTTTCTTGATATTTAGCACTTTTATGTATATCAGCATACTCTTTTATTCTTTTTCTCTCTACTTCTTTCAAACGTTTTACAGTGTCTAAATTTATTCCATTTTCATCATACAACACACCGTTAGAATCTGAACAAGCTATAACTTTAGCTCCCAACTGAGAAGCCTTTTCCATAGCATATATAGCAACATTACCAGAACCAGATACAATTACCTTTTTACCCTCAAAAGATTCATTTCTTGTTTTAAGCATAAGTTCAGTGAAATATACTAGTCCGTAACCAGTAGCCTCTTTTCTCACAAGCGAACCACCATAATCTAAACCTTTTCCTGTAAGTACTCCAGCTTCATATCTTCCGCTTAATCTTTTGTATTGACCGAATAAATATCCAATCTCTCTAGCACCAACTCCTATATCTCCTGCAGGTACATCAATATCAGCACCAATATGTCTGTGAAGCTCTGTCATAAAGCTCTGACAAAAACGCATTACTTCATTATCGCTTTTTCCTTTAGGGTCAAAATCAGAACCGCCTTTACCGCCTCCTATTGATAAGCCTGTGAGTGCATTTTTAAATATTTGCTCAAAGCTTAAAAACTTGATAATGCCTAAATATACAGAAGGGTGAAAACGAAGACCTCCTTTGTATGGTCCCATTACGCTTGAGAATTGTACTCTAAAGCCTCTGTTTATATGTATTTCTCCTTTGTCGTCCATCCAAGGCACTCTAAATATTATTTGTCTTTCTGGTTCGCATATTCGCTCTATTACTTTCTTTTCTATATATTCTGGGTGCTTCTCTAATACTACTTCTAATGTGCTTAACATCTCTTTTACTGCTTGGTGAAACTCTTTTTCTCCAGCATTCTTTTGAACTATTGAACTGTAAATAGATTCAATACTATCTTTTACTCTTGAAGACATAACACAATCTCCTTTTTTTTATTATTAAATTTTGAGTAAAATTATATAGCTAAATAATATTATTATCAATAGTAATTTAATAGTGATAGTATAAAATTATCATTAGAAGTAATATTTTTTTTAAAAAAAGTGCATATTTTTATAAAATTACACAGTTATTTAAGACATCTAACAATCTTGCCTTCAGACATTTCATATACATTTTTGGCATGTGCAGCTATATTATGAGCATGCGTTACCATAATGATTGTAGTTCCTTGATTGTTGAGGGTTGTTAATATTTCCATAAGCAAAGTAGTTGTTTCTGGGTCTAAGTCGCTTGTAGGCTCATCTGCTATTAGGCATTTACATCCATAGGCTAAGGCTCTGAGTATAGCTACTTTTTTCATTTCACCGCCTGATAGATGTGCTGCTTTTAGGTGCATTTTATCTTTTAGTCCGAATAGTTCTATATTTTCTTTTGTTTGATTTATTTTTTCATCTGTAATTTTATGTTTAAAAGCTAAAGGTATTAAAATATTATCTAGTACATTAATTGTCGGTATAATAACTGGGTATTGAAATATATAAGAAAAATATTCTCTTCTAAAGCTTGATAATACTTCTTCTGAAGGGTTATCAATTTTATATGAGTCATAATATATAGAACCGCTTGTAGGTTTTAGTATTCCTCCTATAATGCTTAGGAGTGTGCTTTTACCGCTTCCAGTATGCCCTACAAAACTTATATAATCTCCTTGATTAATATCTAAACTAATATCTTTACAAGCATCTAATTTATTTACACCTATAGGAAAAGTTTTAGAAATATTAATAATTTTTATATTCATAGTGTTCCTCTCAAATCTTCATAAGGGTCTCTGTTTAGAAGTACGGTATTAGTAATAAAAGCACCGAACATAAATATTAAAAATAATATTACATTAGCACAAAATATAGTAAAAGCATTATTTAATACTTCAGTTGTGTTTATAATAGTTAATATATAAGAGCGGTATCTAATATAAATTATAATAATTTCCAAGCTTGAAATAATGTATGATATAAGAGGGTATAAAAAGCTCAAAGCTAAAGAAAGCCTTTTTAAAGATAATTTAGTAGCCCCAAAAATTCTCAAAGTAGAAAACATACGGCTATTTTTTGAGAAAATATATATAATAGTAACAATAGCAATTAAAAGCACTACTATAAATAGCACAATAAGAAGCGAGTATATAGAGAAAGCCCTAAAGAAAGGAATATTTTCGTTTAGTAGTATTTCATATTTCCACATGAGTGCGAAAATAGAAGTAATAGTCATTAATTGCGACATTGCTATAAAGATGATAATAGAAAATAAGATATTACCTTTAATAATTTTAAGAGCATAGCCTACTATAGAATTATACACAAGAACACCTCTACAAGATAATAATTATAAAACTATTAATATATACTATAGTAAAACTTATCGATATAATAATTTATTACTTTAGTAAATTTGTATTTTATATATAAATTGACAATTATAAAGTTTTGATTTAATATTATTATATAATTATGTAAAGTTTAGGTTTTATATGATTGATAAAGATTTAATAAATAAGAAAAAAAAGAAATTCAAAATTAGATATTTAACCCTCAAAGATTTAGATGATTTTAATAATTTGTTAAGATACGCTTTTCAAGTGAGCAATAATGAACTTATTACTTTAGGTTATGAGGTTGATGAAATAAAGCAGGCAAAATCTGCAGTATTGAGCAAGGCAAAAGTTTTAGGATGGTTTGACGGACAAAAACTCGCTTCTCAAATAGCAGTATACCCTATGAAGATGAATATACACGGCGTTATTTACAAAATGGCAGGCGTTACAGGAGTTGCCACATATCCAGAATATTCTAATCTTGGGCTTATGAATGATTTGATGATAAAAAGTATTGAAAACATGAAAAAAGAGGGGCAGACTATATCTGTATTATATCCCTACTCTATTCCTTTCTACAGAAGAAAAGGCTGGGAGATAATATCCGACAAAATGAGCTTCACTATAAAAGACACTCAGCTTCCTAAAACTATAACTAGTAAAGGGAGAGTGGAGAGAGTTTCTACAGACAGCGATGACTTGAAAGAGCTTTATAATAAATTTTCTTATGCTAGGCATGGTGCTTTAATTCGAGGTGATTTGGAGTGGGAAGAGTATTGGAGATGGGAAGTTGATGACACTATAGTTGCTTTATATTATAATGATAAAAATGAGGCTGAGGGTTATTTGGTTTATGTTATTGAAAATGATGTGTTTCATATAAAAGAGATGGTTTATATTAATTTTGAGGCTAGGCTTGGACTTTGGAATTATATATCTGCACATTTCTCTATGGTTGATGAAGTTAAAGGATACAATTACACAAATGAGCCTATAGCTTTCCTTCTTGAAGACAGCGAAATAAAAGAAACTATAAGACCGTATATTATGGCGAGAATTACTGATGTTAAAGGCTTTATTAATAATTATCCTTTCTTGAGAAAACCAAAAAATAAAAAAATTAATTTAATAATAAAAGATGATATGGCTAAGTGGAATAATGCTAGTTTTATGATTTACTGGAATGAAGATAAAGACACAGTATGCAAAAGAATTTCAAAAGAATATAAAAGAAACTCTAAAGATAGATATATTATAAAAATGGATATTAAAACTTTAACTACTATGCTTATGAGTTATAAAAGCCCTTCATATCTTTACAAAATTGGAAGAATAGAAGCAACAGCGAATACTATTAAATTATTAGAAAGCATCATACCTAAAGAACAAGTTTATTTCTCTGATTATTTTTAATAAGTCTAATTTAAAAAAGTGAAAGGACTGAGTTATGCTCAATCCTCTCTATAATGGTATTTTTTATATATATTGTGTTTTTATATATATACTTAATTTAACAAAAAAAACAATTAATAAATACTTATTTTTAATAAACAATATTACATAAAGTAATATTATAATACAATATTTAATATAAAAAAGCAACTTAAAAGCGGTATTTAGACGGTAGTTTTATAAAAAATTATAAAAAATTTAAGAAAAAACACTATATAACTATACAGTTTATAATATTTGGTTTGATAAAACTAAATAAATATAATATACTGTTTCTTAATAAAATTATGCTAATGGGTTTTGTAAAGATATGCAAGAAACTTTTTTTTCACTAGAAGAATCATCAGAGAACTCACCTAAAGAAGAAAAGCTCACACCGATGATGAGGCAATACAAAGAGATTAAAGATAAATATAGCGACAGTATACTTTTGTTTAGAATGGGAGATTTTTACGAGGTATTTTTTGAAGATGCTAAAATAGTTTCAGAGCTTTTGGGGCTTACACTCACAAAGAGAGCAAATGTTCCAATGGCAGGTGTACCTTATCATGCTATAGATAATTACTTGTCAAAACTTGTAAAAAGCGGAAAAAAGATAGCAATATGCGACCAGATGGAAGACCCAAAAACTGCAAAAGGTATAGTAAAAAGAGATGTTACTCAAGTGATTACTCCAGGCACTATTGCAGAAAATAAATATTTAGAATCAAAGAGTAATAATTATTTAGCTTCTGTAATAGTTTCAAAAAGCGAGAATAATGTTGCTATTGCTATATGCGATATATCTACTGGCGAATTGTATGTTACAGAGTTTGAGAATAATAATAATACAAAGGATTTTTTAGAGGAGATATGCGAAGAGATTATAAGGTTCTCTCCAAAAGAGATAATGACTGTAGAATCTGTAAAAGAGAGTAAAATAATAAAAGAAATACAAAACAGATTTTCAAATATATTTTTCAGCACTACCCCAAATTATACAGCAGAATATTCTTATGCATATAAAATATTAACTAATCATTTTAAGACAATATCATTAAAAAGTTTCGGCATAGAAGATAAGCATTTAATAGTTTCACTTTTAGGTTCTTTAATATATTATTTACAAGAATTATCCAAAACATCATTAGAACATATATCAAACATAAAACTCTACAACAGAAAAGATTCTATGACATTAGACTATGCCACAATATCTAGTTTAGAGATTTTGGAAACTATAAGAAACGACAATAATAAAATGACATTGTTTGACACTATAGACAAAACAAAAACATCTATGGGAGCAAGATATTTAAAGCGAATAATAGTAGAGCCTTTGCTTGATATTGATGAGATAAATAAAAGACTTAATAACGTTGAATATTTTTATAAGAATCAGAAGTTTATGTATAGAATAATGGACATGCTTTCTGATGTTGGAGATATAGAGAGGCTTGCTTCAAAATTAGCACTCGGAAGGATTAATCCAAAAGAGTTGGTATCTTTAAAAAGGTTTTTATTTTTATCTTTAGAGATAATTACAGAGCTTGTACTTAATAATTTTAATGATGTAAACTTTGAAGAGATAAGCGATATAAAAATTATTACTGAGCTTATAGAGAGAGCTATATTGGAAGACCCTAAAATTGTAATAAACGAAGGCGATATTATAAAAGATGATTATGATGAAAAGCTAAAAAAATATAATGAGGCAAGAAGAGAAGGAAGAACTTGGATAAGCGAATTAGAAAACGAATATAAATCAATCACTTCAATTAACAATCTAAAAATAAGATACAATAATGTTATAGGCTATTATATAGAGATAACAAAATCCAATATATCATTAGTGCCGAAAGATTTTATAAAAAGGCAAACATTGGTAGGAAGCGAGAGGTATACCACAAGCAAATTAATGGAATATGAGAAGACTATAAACGAAGCTAATGAAAAAAGTTATGCTTTAGAATATGATATATTTATAGATGTACGCAATAAAGTAAATGAATATTTAGCCTCTATATTAAAAATGGCAAAGATAATATCTGTAATAGATGTTTATGCTTCTTTGGCTTGTTTGGCGGCGGAAGAAAATTACACAAAGCCTATTATAACAGACGATGGTATAATAGATATAAAAGAAGGAAGGCACCCTGTAGTTGAAACGAATTTAAAAAACGAAAGCTTTATAGCAAATGACACATATTTAGACAATAAAAACGAGCATTTGCTGATAATCACAGGACCAAACATGAGCGGTAAAAGTACATATTTGAGGCAAACTGCTTTAATAGTACTTCTTGCACAGATTGGTTCATTTGTACCTGCGAAGAGTGCTAAGATATCTATAGTTGATAGAATATTTACAAGAGTTGGTGCGAGTGATAATATAGCGAAGGGTGAGAGTACATTTTTGGTAGAGATGAACGAAACTGCTTATATACTTAATCACTGTACAGATAAAAGTCTTGTTATAATGGACGAGATAGGTAGAGGCACTTCTACTTATGACGGGCTTTCTATTGCTTGGGCTATAGTTGAATATTTGGTAAACGAAGAGAATAAAAAAGCAAAAACATTATTTGCTACGCATTATCATGAACTTACTATGCTTGAAGATTTGGAAGGTGTAAAAAATTATAAGGTATTAGTTGAAGAGTATAAAGATGAAATAATATTTATGAAAAAAGTTATTGAGGGAGCTGCTGAGTCTAGTTATGGTATATATGCCGCAAAAATTGCAGGTGCTCCGCATAAAGTTATACAGAGAGCTTCAGAGATATTAAAAAAGCTTGAAAATGAGGCTGGCATACAAGTTGAAAATATAGAGATAAACAATAAAAAATCTCCGGACATTCTTCCTTTTGATGCTAAATTTGATGATAAAAAAGATAAGAAAATAAACTCTCAAGAAACAAAAGAAAGCGAAATAGAAAAAGAAATTAAAGACTTAAATATTAATGACATCACTCCAATAGAGGCACTTAATTTAATTAACAGATGGAAGAGAGATTTAAATAATTAATAATGAATAAGAGGCAGATTTTAGAGATAGTATTAGCATCTTTGCTTGCTTTATTTTTGGCAGGCTTTATTAGGGTATTTTTCTTTGATACCTATATAGTAAGCAATAAATCAATGGAGCCTACCTTTTATGAGGGCGACCAGATATTGCTTTTAAAAAACAATTTTATTTTTAATAATATTAAAAACTTTGATGTTATTGTTTTTAGAATGGGGACTAATAATTTAGTTAAGAGAGTTGTTGGAAAAGAGGGAGATAAAGTAGAGATTTTTGAAGGCGGACTATATTTAAACGACGAGCTTATAAGGCATAAATATTATATTTTTAGCGAAGATGATAATGCTGTATATAATATAGGCAAAGATGAATATTTTGTTTTGGGTGATAATATATCTTTAAGTGAAGACAGCAGACATTTTGGTCTTATAAACAAAAAAGATATAATAGGACATATTATATTAATATTTAGTCCAAAAAGAAGATTTAAATTATTTAATAATTTTTAATCTTTCCAATTATCAATATTATCTAATCTTGGACTATAAACTTTATTATATAATGTTGTGATTATATTATTATATTCATCTTTTGATTTTATTTCTCTGTTTGTCATAATTTTCATTTTCATTGTATCTTTTTTGCCGTCTTTTATACAAGGCATATCATAATCATAATCTGATAATATAAGCCCAAATCTTTTATACCAATCAATTCTTCTTTTAGCTATATCATTCAAATCATAAGGCTCTACCTCTATAACGATTAATTTGTCATTATGCATATCAAATATTTTAGTTAATACTTCTGAGCCGTAATTTTTTCCTCTTAAGTTTTTATCTATAGCAAGATACTCTCCATAATAAAACTCTTCGAAGCTCCAAATCATAGTTAAGCCTATTGGTTTATCATCATCTAAAATAGAATAAAATTTATAGCTGGATTCATTTTTATTTTCAAGTATCATATCAAAGTTCCATCTTTCTTCGATAGGAAATGCATCATTAAAAATTTGATGATATGTGTTTTTATTGTTTAAATCATTTTTCATTTCTATTAATTTGATAATCATATAGCTTAATCCTTATATAGAATTAGTACGATTATATACTATTTTTTGAAATTAGCAAATTCATAAATTAATAAATTATTTGAATTAATATAAATACAAAAAGAGATTATTAAAAATATAAAAAATATTGTATATATTTAATATATATTACTAATTCATAAAGATAAGTAACTTGCACTTTTTGGTTCTTTGACGAAG
>NZ_SRZM01000294.1 GCF_019402445.1 Brachyspira pilosicoli | reverse complement strand
CACCTATTAGGGTGTTTTCGTCTATTTTATGTTCTTCTTCATTATTTTGTGCTAAAATTTCATCGTTTTTAGTTTCTTCTATATTTTCAGCTTTTTTTTTAGTTAGTTTTTCGTTTTTTTTTTCCTCTTCTTCTTTTATATATTCTTCATTCATCTGCTTTAATTTAGCCAAAAAATCATTGCTTTCTTTTTCTTCTTTTTTAGATTCTTCTTCTTTTCTCTCTTTTTCTTCCTCTTTATATTCCTCATTCATCTGTTTTAGTTTAGCCAAAAAATCATTACTATCTTCTTCTTTGTTTTGCTCTTCTTTCTTTTCTTCTTCTATTATTTTATTTTCTTCTTTATATTCCTCATTCATTTGTTTTAATTTATCTAAAAAATCATTGCTTTCTTTTTCTTCTTTTTTAGATTCTTCTTCTTTTCTCTCTTTTTCTTCCTCTTTATATTCCTCATTCATCTGTTTTAGTTTAGCCAAAAAATCATTACTATCTTCTTCTTTGTTTTGCTCTTCTTTCTTTTCTTCTTCTATTATTTTATTTTCTTCTTGACTATTTTGAACTGTTTCTGAATTGTTATTTATTTCTTCTTTAGATTCAATAGATAATAAATCATCGCTTGTTTTATTGCTGTTATTTTCTATAGAAGTATCAGAAGAACTATCAGAACTACTGTTTTCTATATAAGCTTTATACATTAATTCTTCTTCATCTGTTAAATCAGTAGTTTCATCTTCAGATTCATCTCTTTCTATATAGTTTTTATACATATTTATTTCTTCATCTGTCAATTCATTAATATCTTCTTTTTTATTAATATCTTCCAAATTATTAGTACTTTCTGAAGTATTTGTATATTCTCTGCCTTCTATATAGCTTTTATACATATCTATCTCTTCATTAGAAAGATTATTATCATCTAATTCATTGTTCTCTATGTATTCTTTATACATATTCACTTCTTCATCTGTGAGTTCATATACTTCACTATTATTTTCATCTGATATTTGATTATTATATATATTATTTTCTTCATTAGATAATTCATCAATTTCTAATTCTTCTATATCTTGTTTTATTTTATTCATATCCATATACTCTTTATTGTTATTATTTTGTATATATTTATATTCAATATTTTCATCTTTAGTTATTAAATCAAGCTCATTTCCAGATAACTCTATAATATCATCTTGATTGTTATTTTCATTAATATAATTTGACTCATCTATATAATCAACATCATCAATATCAGGTACATCAATATTATGAATATTTTCTGTAATAATGTTTTTATCATTATTGTCTAATGAATGTTCAATATTTTCTATTTCATCTAAGCCATCTGATACCATTTCTGCCATATCATCATTATTTTCATCAACAATTTCTATTATACTGTCATCATTTTCCAAAGAATTATTTTCAGCATATTCAATATTTTCTATCTCAGCTAAACCCTGCGATACTATATCAGCTATATTATTATTGTCGTATTCTGTATTGTCTAAGTTTTCAACTAAATCATCTAGTTTTTCTAACTCATCAATTATTTCATCATTATTTGTTTCATTATTTATAATAGCAGTGTCAATATTCTCTTCAATTTCTGTATTTTCTAAATTGTAATTATTATTTTCAAAGCTTTCAGATTCTAAATAATTATTTAAAGCATTATTGATTTCATCATTAACAGTGGTTTCAAAAGTGCTGTTGTTTTCGGTAATGTTAGCCTCATCAACTATGCTTTCATTATTGTTATCGATGTAACTCTCTTCATCAACAATTTCTATTACACTATCATCATTTTCCAAAGAATTATTTTCAGCATATTCAATATTTTCTATCTCAGCTAAACCCTGTGATACTATATCAGCTATATTATTATTATTGTCTTCGTATTCTGCATTGTCTAAGTTTTCAACTAAATCATCTAGTTTTTCTAACTCATCAATTACTTCATCATTATTTATAATAGCAGTATTAATATTCTCTTCAATTTCTGTATTTTCTAAATTGTAATCATTGTTTTCAAAGCTTTCAGATTCTAAATAATTATTTAAAGCATTATTGATTTCATCATTAACAGTAGTTTCAAAAGTGTTATCATTTTCAGTAATGTTAGCCTCATCAGCTGGGCTATCATTATTTTCTTCA
>NZ_SRZM01000293.1 GCF_019402445.1 Brachyspira pilosicoli | reverse complement strand
TAGGCTTACTAAAGTTGGTTATGTTGATTTAGATAGAGTTGTAAAAGAAGTTACTAAAGATGAAGTTTTTGTTGAGAATTTAAAATTAAAAATGGAAGAGCAAAATAATAGAGATATGGCAGCAGAAACTAATAATACAGAAATAAATACTAACCCTAGAGATAATTCTTTAAGAGGACAAGTTAAAAGACAGGTTGCTGCATCACTTATTGGTATTGTAAAAAAAGAGGGATATACTTTAATACTTGAAAGAACTGAGTATGCTATTCTTTATGCAGATAGAAATTTTGATATTACAGATGCTGTTATTAAAGATGTGAAAGAATCTGTTATGAGAAAATAATTATTAAAAAATAGTATAACTTATTTAAAAATACATACTATTGACAAATAATAAAAAAGACTTTATATTAATATCACTCTGCTTAGTACGTGAAGCGATGACATTCTTGCACCACTATAATTTAATGCTAACGGGATCTGGAGCGAAGCATCAATGATAGGCTCGCCATTATCGCGATATGGTATAGAGAAATCAAGGTCATGTTTCTGAAGAGCCCACCTAACTATAAAGTTAGGTGCATTTATGTCGCATACGGCTAAAGCGGAGCTTTTTTATATTATGTTTTTATATATATTCGCTATTATTAATCAAATAAAAAACCCAATACATATAAAATTAGAGAGTAAAAATGGATAATAAGATAAACAAAGAAAATACTAGACTTGTTAAAGTTATATTAGAATCTGGTTTTGCAAGCAGAAGAAATTGCGAGAAGGCTATAATGTCTGGAAGGGTGAGAGTAAATAATCAGGTGATATTAGACCCTGCTTATAGGGTTAAAGAAAGTGATTCTGTTTCAATAGATAGAAATATTATAGAAAGACAAACTAAAAGGTATATGGCTTTATATAAACCTTTGGGGGTTGTAAGCACTACTAAATATTTACCTGGAAGAAGAATTATTACAGAGTTTTTTAAGGGTATAAAAGAGAGGCTTTTTTATGCTGGAAGGCTTGACTCTGAATCTAGAGGAATTATGATTATTACAAATGATGGAGAGTTTGCTAATATTATTACGCACCCTTCTTATGAGATATTAAAGGTTTATGATGTTACCGTTAATGGCAAAATAGATTCTGAGGCTTTATTAAAGGCTAGTGGCGGTATTACTATAAAAAATGTTACATATTCTCCATTTAAATTTAAAATTCTTTCAAAAGGAAGAGTGCAAAGTAAAATTCGTCTTACCATAAACGAAGGTAAAAACAGAGAAATAAGAAAGATATTTGATTATTTAGGTTATAAAGTTATAGATTTAGAGAGAATATCTGTTGGGTGTGTGAGCAAATATGATGATATATCTGGTACTTTAGAGGCTGGGCATATTAGGGATTTAACTAAAAAAGAGATAGAGTTTTTCTTTAAGCAAAAAGATAAAAAGCTAAAAGAGATAGAGTATTTATTTTCTAATAATACTATTAATTCTATTGAAAATGATGAAGAGTTTAATGAAGAAGAGTTCTTAAAAGATAGTGAAAAAGAAATAAAAAAAGAAGAGAAAAAACAGCATGATAAGTCTAAATGGGCTAAGGCTAAACCTAAGAAAAAAAGATTAGCTTCCAAAAAAACTACTAATAAAAAAATAACTTCAAAAAAATCTGTTTCTGTTAAAGAAAAGAAATTAAAACCAGCACAAAAAAGTAATAAAAAGTTATTAAAAAAGAATACAAGAACTTCAAATAAGAAAGGCAAATAATTAGCCCTATAAAAATTATAGGGCTATCACTTTATTAATATATTAAAATCATAGAAGTATATACATATTATTGCTCTTAATAATACAATATAGAACAAAAAAAATCAATAAAAATACTATGTTTTTATTTTATTTTTATTATATTTTTAAAAAATATTTATATAAAATAAATTACTAAGTTATATTATGTTGGTTTTATATGATAGGGGGTTTTATGTTTAAGAAGGCAATATATTTATTTATAATATTTATTTTAGTTATATCTTGTAGAAGAGCTGTAACACGTCCTACTTTAGATTCTATGGGCACTCCACCAGAAGAACCAGATTCTCCTATTATAGATGAAAAACCAGACCCCAATCCTGATCCAAAACCTGACTCTGAGTTTATTATATTAGCTACTGATACCGAAGAAGAAATACAAAATAAAATTCAAAAATATTATGAAAAAAATAAAGAATATCTAGCTTTTGTTGAAGGAAGTGAAGAAGATATAAAACAAAATAAGACTATAGAAAAAATTAATACAGTTATAAATAAAAATGCCTATACTGAAGGTGTATCATTAGATTTAAGTGCAACTACCATTACAGAAATAGTTGATAATTCATTTTATGGAAATAAATATTTATATTCTGTAAAACTTCCAGATACTTTAACTACTATAGGCAATAATGCTTTTGCAGATTCTAAAAAGTTAATATCAATTAATTTCCCTCCTTCTTTGATAAAAATAGGAAATGGGGCATTTTTAAGTTGCACGAGTTTAGAAGAAGTTAATTTAAAAGAAACAAAAATAACTATATTAAATGAACAAGTTTTTAATAGTTGTGATAAATTAAGTAAAGTAGTACTTCCTGATGTATTATTAACTATTGAGAATAATGTTTTTGCTTATTGTATATCATTAGAAGAAATAGCTTTACCATCAAATGTAGAAGTTATAAAACAATTTGTTTTTGATGGATGTGAAAAATTAAAAAAGGTAAATTTGAATAATAAACTTAAATCCATTAATAGTTATGCTTTTTATGGTTGTTCTTCACTTTCAAGTATATCATTTCCTAGCAGTTTAGAAGTATTAGGAGAATCAGGAATAGCAGAGATATTTACAGATTGTATTTCATTATCAGATGTTGAGTATTTAGGTACAAACCCTGATGCTGTAACTTGGTTTGGTAATATATTTGATAATTCTATGCCTCAAAATTTATATTTGCCTAATGTAGAAGAGCCAGTAGATTCAACAATTAAAGATAAATGGAACGAATTCTTAAAATATGATTGGACTGATAAAATAAAATATAAACAGTCTATGCCTACCAATTAAAAAATATAAAGATAACAGAGAACTTAGAATATTTATAAGTTCTCTTTTTTATATAAATAATATTAAACATTTTACTTGATTATATGCTTTTTATATAATATACTTTAAATATATAATATTAAAATTAGAAAAACAATTTAGAGGTGTGACAACTTATGGAAAAAAATGTACAAGATAGAATTAATTCTTGGCTTAATGGCTCTTATGATGAAGAGACAAAAAAAGAGATTAAGGCATTATTAGATTCTGGTAATGAAAAAGAATTAACAGATGCTTTTTATAGAGATTTAGAGTTTGGTACAGGTGGTTTAAGAGGCATAATGGGTGTTGGTACTAACAGAATGAATAAATATACTGTTGGTGTTGCTACACAAGGTTTAGCTAACTATATACTTAAACAAGGTGGTGGCAATTATAAAGTTGCTATAGGTTATGATTCAAGAAACAATTCTGATGTATTTTCTAAGGCTGCTGCTGAGATACTTTCTTCAAATGGTATAAGCGTTTATTTATATGATGATATTCACCCTATATCACTTCTTTCTTATGCTGTTAGAAGTTTAGGATGTATCGCTGGAATTGTTGTTACTGCTAGCCATAACCCTAAAGAATATAATGGTTATAAAGTTTATTGGACTGATGGTGCTCAAGTTATTCCTCCTCATGATAAAAATATAATAGAAGAAGTATTAAAAGTGAAGCCTGAAGAGGTAAAAATGGGAGATGCTTCAAGAGTTACTCTTATAGGAAAAGATATTGAAGATAAATATATGAATGATTTAATGGGTTATTTAGTTAATCCTGATATCATAAAAAAACATCATGATATAAAAATAGTTTACACTCCTATTCATGGTTCTGGTTATAAAATGGTTCCTATGGCTTTAAGAAAGGCAGGATTTACTAATTTAACAACTTTAGAGGGTGCTCAGCCTCCTAATGGTAATTTTCCTACTGTTGAATCACCTAACCCAGAAAATCCAGAAGCATTAGAGATAGCTGTTAATAAGGCTAAAGAGATAGGTGCTGAACTTGTTATGGGTACTGACCCTGACTGTGATAGAATGGGCTGTGCTTTACTTACTAAAGATGGGAGCTATATGTATCTTACTGGAAATCAAATAGGCTCTATTATTTCTTATTATCTTATAACAAATAAAAAGAATGTTAAAGACCCTTATATAGTAAAAACTATAGTAACTACTGAGCTTGCTAGGGCTATTGCTGATGCTAATAATGTTAAACTTTATGATGTACTTACTGGTTTTAAATGGATTGCTGATATTATAGAAAGAACAAAAGAAGGTACATATTTATTTGGTTTTGAAGAGAGCTTTGGATACTGTATTAACTCAAATGTACGCGATAAAGATGGTGTTAGTTCTTGTTTGATGCTTGCTGAAGTGCTTGCTTATTGCAAAGACAATAATATGACATTGGCTGACTATTTAGAGAGCATTTACGAAAAATATGGATACTTCTATGAAGAGACTATATCTATCATTAAAAAAGGTGCTGACGGAGCTAAGGCTATAGCTGATTTAATGACTTATTATAGAAATAATTTGCCTAAAGAGATTTCTGGTGTTGAAGTTGTAAGCATAAGCGATTATGAGAAAAAAGAAGTTTATGACAACAGCGGCAAAAAAATAAAAGATATTGCTTTACCTAAATCTAATGTTCTTCAGTATATACTTGCTGATAAAACTAAAATTACAGTAAGACCTTCTGGTACTGAACCAAAAATAAAGTTCTATTTTGAAGTTTGTGTAAAAGAAAGCAAAGATAAGAGAGTAAATATAGCTAAAGAAAAAGTAGCTAATTTCAAGAAGTTTATAAAAGAATAATTTTAATCAAGTATTAATGAAAAAGAAGAAGCTCTTAATAATAGGGTTTCTTCTTTTTTTTGTTTTATTAGAATTCCTGCTCTTTAAGTTTTATAGAATAAACTAAAATATAATTTATATTTATTTTAAAGCTCAATTATAAAAAGC
>NZ_SRZM01000292.1 GCF_019402445.1 Brachyspira pilosicoli | reverse complement strand
ATATTGTTGAAAACTTAGCTCCGCAATATTCACAAAAATATTGAGATTTTTCACCTCCTTCATAAAGCTTATGTTTTCCCCTTCCATCTGGGTGTCTGCTGCAAAAATTGTTAGTAAGTGATGATATTGTTGAAAACTTAGAACCACAGTATTCGCAGTAAAAATTTTGAGACATAACAAACTCCTCTATTTTTATGATAGATTAATTATATATTAAAGTTAAACTAAAACCATAATAATTTTTTATATAGTGTAAAAATAAAAGGCTTCACCTAAAAATTTTTTAAACTTTCAAGCAAAGCCTTTTAGTAAAAATATGATTGATTATTTTTTATTACAAACTATATCTTGTCCTACAATAGTATCTGCTGCTATATTTTTTGTAAATCTAACTGTTACAGAAGTATCAGTAAATTTTAAAGTACCTGATACGTAACCATCACCAGAATCAAAAGTATAATCAGTACCAGAACCTTCTACATTCATATATCCTTGATATGTAGGTTCTGATGTTTGGTCATTACCGTTAATAATACCAACTTTACCATCTTTCACTGTTAGCCATAAATATACTTGGCTACTTTGATAATTAAAACTGTTTTCTGATACATAACTATTACCGTTAAACTGCTCTATGCCTTTTGAACTATCAATAGTAGATGAACCTGTTTTGTCAGAATTAGAACAGCTTATACTAAAGACACCTACTAAAAATAAACTAAAAATGATTGATAAGATTTTTTTGTTCATAATGAACTCTCCTTAAAATTAATTTTTACTATAAACATTTTTAAAAAATGCTTATTCTCATAATATAGGGTTTCAAGCTCGCATAGAAGAAAGTCTATATTCGTACTATTGCTATAAGCCATACTCCCCTCAAAAACAAGGATTTCAAGCCCTTTTAAAATACTTTGATTAATAGTTGAAATTATTGAAATGTTATTAAAAACTATATGATTAAAAAAATTCTGCAACAAAAATATCGACTGAAAATAATATAAAATATATGATAAAAAATTATTTGAAAAGTTTAAACTTGTCTTGTCTTGTCTTGTCTTGTCTTGT
>NZ_SRZM01000291.1 GCF_019402445.1 Brachyspira pilosicoli | reverse complement strand
TATTGATATAAAAGAAGCAAAAGAACTGCATTTTTATTAAATCAATGTGCCATATGAATTGAAAAATAATACAGTGATTTTTTATTATAACTATCCTACAAATAATCGAAATAAAAAATACTACAAATACTTACTAATTTAGTTTTAAAAAATCCATTACAAAGTTGCAAACTTATAAATAGTTCTATGCTTAAACTCTCTGTCTGGATAAAGTATTATGCTTGGAAAATGATTATAATTTAATGCCAAAGTAAAATATTGTGTCTCCAAACAAAAAGCCTCATGTTTATTTAATACTTGTCCTCTCACTTGTAAATTGTTTAGAGAATTAGCAGTGTAAAACAAAACAGAAGGCATATCTGTGAACACTTCTAAAGATATTAAGCTCTCTTCAGATATAGCTTTTACTCTAGATTTTTTTATATCATTATCATCAAATACAAAACAGTTATCGCATCCGCCTTTAGATTTTATTATAGTGTCAATCTCTTTAATATTTCTAAAATCATAAGGAGTATTGTCTACTTTTAGAATCTCTCCTGAGCTGTCTCCATTTTCATTTTCTGGTAAATAATAATTAGCATCTATTGATATTTTATGATTATTAATTTTACCCTTTCCATTCAAATTAAAATAGGAATGATTCATTATGTTTACTGGAGTTGGTTTATCAGTTGCTGCTTTATAGTCTATTATAACTTCATTGTCTTCTGTAAGTGTGTATGTAACAGTTAAATCTAAATTACCAGGGTATCCTTCTTCACCGTCTTTTGATAAATAATGAAACTCTATTTTGTTATCAGCAATTTGTTTTGAAGTAAAAAACACATAAGAAAGACCATCTACTCCGCCATGCGTATGATGAGGTGCTTTGTTTGGATTTAATTTATATTCTTTATCTCCTATTTTAAAACTGGAGTTCAAAGTTTTACCAGCCACTCTTCCAACAGTAGCACCCATATGTCCATTTTTTGCCTTAGCACTGTAAAAACTAACATCATCAGAACCGAAAGCTACTTCAATACTCTCCCCTTTTTTGTTTTTAAAAAATATTCCTGTTATAGAAGCTCCAACATCTGCTAGTTTTAATTTTAAGCCGTTCTTATTTTCTAATGTATATACAAATCCGTTTTCTCCAAATTTTTCTTTTGTCATAAAAAAATTCTCCTAATATAATAAATATAATATTGCAAAAATTAAATATATAAGTTTTAATAATTATATTCATAAAAACTTATGCTTCTTTATTATATATCAAGTAAATAAAACTGCAAAAATAGTTATTGATTATTTATATATATTATGTTAATATAATTATGTTAATATAATTATGATAACTAAAGATAACTACCTTAAAAATAACCTGATAGCCTATATCGGTAATAAAAGAAGACTTCTGCCATTTATAGAAAATGCATTTCTAAATATTTTGCAAGAAGATAAAAATATAAAAACTGCATTAGATTTGTTTGCTGGAAGCGGAAGCGTATCAAGACTTTTAAAAACTCTTAATCTTAAAGTATATTCAAATGATTGGGAGTATTATTCATATATATTAAACTACGCACATATATGCATAAACGAAAAAGATGTAAATAATATGTTTAAGCATACAGGCGGAGTTGAAAACACTATTAACATAATAAACAACATCAAAACTATCAACGATAAAGACAGATACATTTCAAAATATTATGCTCCATTAGATGACAATAATCCAGATTTAAAAAACGAAAGATTATTCTACACCCAATATAATGCCACAAAAATAGATATAATAAGACATAACATAGAAGAACTTTACAAAAACAAAGCAATAAATAAAAAAGAATATTATTATCTATTAGCTTCTATAATATATGAAGGAGCAACACACACAAACACATCAGGCGTATTCAAAGCTTTTCACTGTGGTTTTGGCGGAAGAAACAAAGACGCTTTACAAAGAATACTTTCACCAATCTCATTAAAAGAGCTTTCTCTATACGATGGAATTAAAGGCGAAGTGAGCATGCTTGATGCAAATGAATATGTATTAAAAAATAAAGATAAGCATTTTGATTTGGTATATTTAGACCCTCCTTACAATCAGCATCAATATGGAAGTAATTATCATTTATTAAACACAATAGCATTATGGGACAAACCTGCAATAAATAGAGAAATATATATAAACGGGAAAAAAACAGATAAAGGCGGCATAAGAAAAGATTGGGTTAAAACAAAATCTGATTACTGCTATAAAAAAACAGCA
>NZ_SRZM01000290.1 GCF_019402445.1 Brachyspira pilosicoli | reverse complement strand
TTTTTAGTATATTTATTCTCAATAACAGTTTCATTATTATTATTAGAATCATTTTTATTTAAAAGTTTTGAAGTTATAAATTGCTGAATTACACCAAATACGTTTTGTGCAGTCCAATATAAAGCCAAACCACTAGCAAAGTTATAGAACATAAGAAGCATCATAAGTGGGAATATAGTAGTCATCATTTTCATCTGCATAGCAGCTTGTCCGCCTGCAGCACCTGCTGAAGAAGAAGGCTGTATCTTCATACTAACATAACTTGTAATAGCCATAAGTATAGGGAATAAATTGAAATTAAAACCGCCTAAAATAGGTATAGCTGCTGGAAATACAAATAACTTATCTGGAGAAGATAAATCTGTAATCCATAGGAAAGGAGTGTTTCTAAGCTCTACCATAGACTGCATCAAATAGAAAAATGCTATAAGAAGAGGGAAAGGTAAAAGCATAGGCAAACATCCGCCTAAAGGATTAATTTTTTCCTTTTTATATATATTCATAATTTCAGCATTTAATTTTTCAGGATTATCTTTATACTGCTCTCTAATACGTTCTATTTTAGGATTAACCAACTGCATCTTCCTCATGGATTTGTATGAAGCATGGTTAAGTGGATAAGTAACAATTTTAAATATTAAAGTAAATAATATAATTGCCCAAGCATAACTTTTTGTAAATCCATATAAAGCATTCAAAATAATATCTAATATATAAGTTAAAGGTCTTAAGTTAAGTCCTAAGAAAGATTCTTGAAATATTGATTCATAAGACTCTTCAAGATAATATTTAGAGAATATTCTTCTTACCTTTGGTCCTATATAAACAGAATAAGTATCTACAACAGAAGAACCAGATTTTATATTATGCTCAGATATTAAATTAGCAATATGGAAATCATTTCTATATTCATTGGTAACAGGTCTAGAAAAAGTCATAGTCTCAAATTTTGCATTAGACTGTGCAGGACTAGAAATAATAGCAAAATATCTATTATTTAAAGCCACCCATTTATCTTGACCTTCATAGATGTTGTATCTAACATTATTAGTTTTAGCACCATTACCAAAACCAAATAATTTTGATAATATATTTTCTTTAACTATATCCCCGGTAAGAAGAACTTTTGATTTACCATTGCCCTTTATCAAATATTGTGCCTTTGTAGCATCTTCTCTCACAGAGTTTTTCTCAGTTCTATAAGGTCCAATACCTGTACCTAAGAAATAAGAATAATACATAGATAAATCTTTTTCACTAAGATTTTCTATAGTTACAGTATTTGTTAATTGATAAGGGTCTTCACCAAAAGCAAAAGTCTTTTTTATTCTTATAGGATTGCCTTCTATAGAAGCATCTGCCACATATGTAATAGCATTATTTTCTTTTACAGAATAATAATTAAAGATATTAGGTAAAGCTATAGAGTTTGATAGATTTTGAAAAGTTAAAGTGAAAGGATATATACCTTCATAAACTTGTTCTACCATATCAACTATTTCATTAGTTATCTCAGAATCTTGTTTATAATAATTTTTAAGTTTATATGAAAATAAAGAACCATTTTTAAATGTAGCTATAACATAATCATTTTCTAATGTTTCAGTAGTATCATTAGTAGCTAACATATTTTCATTAGTTGTATAATCAACTTTTTGTATTTGTGAAGTATTTAACAACACGTTTTGATTTTCAGTATTATTCTGATTTGTATTTATATTATTAGTTTGTATATTATTTTGATTTGCTACAGGTTTAATTGTTTTAGCCTGATAGAACATGTATGCAAACAAGATTACTCCAGAAAGTGCAACGGCTAAAATCATTCTCTTGTTATTACTCATAAAACAAAAAAGCTCCTTAAAAATAATTATGGAACAGGATCATATATTTTTTTAGCAAGCGGATTACATCTAAGTACTCTTGCTACAGCGAGAAAACTGCCTTTAAAAGCACCATATTTAATAACAGCCTCTTTAGCATATTCAGAGCAAGAAGGAATATACCTACAAGAAGGCTTAAGATACGGTGATATTGCTTTTTGATATATAAAAATTAAAAACAATAATATTTTCTTAAGCATAAAAAACTAAATCCATCAAATCCTATTAAACAACTTCATTAACTCTTTTTTGTAATCCAAAAATGAACGGGAAATATATCTATTAATAATGATAAAATAATCATACCCTGTAGGTATATTATTTTTTTCTACTCTATAGATTTCTCTGACAATTCTTTTCGCTCTATTTCTTTTTACGGCATTAGTTTTATTTTTTTTTATTGTTACAACAAACCTAGAATATGAACGATTATTTTGCAAAGCAAGTATAGTAAAAAAATAATTACTATACTTTAGCAAATTAGAATTATCATTTTTTTTAAAAAAGCAAATTATATCTTTTTTACTTTTAAGCTTTTCTTTACGATATAATTTAAATGATACTCTCTTATTATTTTCCCGATCATTAATCAGATTAGTATTACCATTTAATGATTGATTAACATCACTCATCGGCAGAAGTTAAACGATATCTACCCTTTCTTCTTCTACGTTTTAATACATCTCTACCGTGCTTTGTTGCCATACGTTTAAAAAAACCAAATTTCCTAGCACGACGCAACTTACTTGGCTGATAAGTACGTTTCATTTTTTCTCCTTCAAAAGATTATATTTATCTTAATTTATTAAGTTAATAGCAAATTTAAATTATAATACTTAAATATACTTCATAATTCTTTTTTTGTCAAGTATAAAAACATTTATCATAATACAATAAAAAATAGAAACATATATTTCTATTCAATTTTTTTAACCCATTTTATTGTATATCTGTCAAAAGATTTACTTTTGTCGGCAAGCCAAAGTTTTTCTTTTTTTACTTTAGCCTCTACACTAATAACTTTACCTTGATATTTAGAATACTCTTCAAAAAAATCCTTATCAAAATAATAATCTATATTGTTTTCAGATATAACTACATTTGGAAAAAGATAGGTGCCTACTACTCTTACTTCTCCTGTTATAACTTGTTTCTTAGCAAAAAGCATAATAAATAATAGAGAAATAATAGATATACTCTTTAAAAAATTATTATTCATAAATACCCTCTTCAAGCCTAATAATATATTATTATTAAAATTATGTCCATATACCTATTGAACATAAAATAAAATTAATATATCATACTAAAATGAGTAAGTCTATTAAACAATCAAAAGCAGTACTCATTATTGCTTTAATGTATCATGAAAATGAAATATACAATAATACTTTAAATGAATTAACAAATAATTTTGGAAATACTAAGATAATTGGAGAGGAATATTTATTTTCTCATTCTATTTATTATGCTGATGAGATGGGAGAAGATTTAAAAAAAAGATTTATAGTATTTGAAAATATGATAGAGAGAGATTATATAGTAGAAGTAAAAAAAACTACTGATGAAATAGAGAAAAAATATTTAGACAGTAGTAACAACAGAAAAATAAACATAGACCCCGCAATACTTACTTTAGAAAACTTTGTATTAGTAACAAATAAGAACTTTACTCATAGAATATATTTAAAAGATGGAGTATTTGCCGATTTAACTCTAATATACAAAAAGAAAAAAGGATACACCGAACTTCCTTGGACTTATGCAGACTATTCAAGCACAGAAACAAAAAACTTTTTAAAAAAAATAAGAGAGCTATTCTATAATAAATTAATAGAAAGCTCCCCATTTGGTTCAAACTGGAATAATTAATAATCTTTTATATCAGCGGTTTTAACAAACTCCTTATCCCAAACACCAATATGCTCTATTAAAAGTTTTCCTAAAAGACTAGAGAAATTTTCTGCAATCTTTCTCCAATTGGAACTAGTTTTAAATGCCTCATATTCTTCATTTATAGCTTTAATAAACTTCTTATGTTCATCAAAATGTTCTTTTATTTTTGGATAATGTTCTTTATTTTGCATTTGTATTTTTTGCTCTTCAGAGAAATGGTATTTAGTATACTCTATAGCACCTTTAAATGCTTCATCAACCTCATTTTTATCATTATTATATAAAGCATGATGTACTTTATTAGCATACTCTATAATTTGTTTATGCTGATTATCTATAACTTTATTATAAGTATAATATTCATTAGTCCATTCTAATTTACGAGGACCAACTTTAAAAAAGCTCATAGCATTAAAAAGCTCTTCCATTTGTTTTTCAAGTTCCTGAGAAGATTCCTGCATAGAATATACCAAACTAGTATTTTCTTGAGTCTTAGAATCCATATTTATAACAGCATTATTGATATTATTAATACCAGCCATCTGTTCATTTGTAGTATTAACCATATCTTCTATTACTTTTGTAGTTTCATTTATTTTATTTTCTATATCAGCAAACAATTCTCTTGAAGTATTAGCAGAATTAGTAGCGTTTTTTACTTTCTCATTACTGCCGTTAATAAATGAAGTAATATTATTAACTGAACTTTGTGTAGTCTGTGCTAAATTTCTTACTTCAGAAGCTACAACCGCAAATCCCCTTCCCTGCTCTCCAGCACGTGCTGCCTCTACAGAAGCATTTAAAGCAAGTATATTAGTTTGAAAAGCAATGTCTTCTATAAACTTTACTAATCCGCTAATTTTATTACTATATTCAAAAGCCTCTTCAGTATTTTTAGCAGTTTCAGATATAATGCTTCCTGCTTTCTCTATTGCATCTCTAGACTCTATCATCATCTTATTAATTAAATTAGCATTTTCTACAGATTTTTCTATAGTGCTTGATATTTCCTCTGTAGCTTCAGCTGTTTTGCTTAAAGAATCTATTTGTTCATTTGTTCTATTATATAAATCTTTGTTGGCATAAGAAAGTGAGTAGGCTGTTTTTTTAGTTAAATCTATATTAGAGTTAGCTGTTTCTATTATGTTCTTCATTGATTTTCTTATATTGTCAAAACTTCTTATCAAATAACCCATTTCATCTTTTCTATTTAAATATTTATCATCTATATTGAAAGTTAAATCTCCGTCAGATATAATACTAGCAACCCTCAATGCCTCATTAACATAAGAAATAAGTCTCTTAGTAAATAAAATAGCAAAAGAAACTAAAACCACTATAACAACAATAGCAGTTATAATAGCGTATAAAGCCATATTTTTAGAAGGAGCATACAACTCGCTCTTAGACATAGAAACTATAATATACCAATTACTATTTTTTATATTATGAAATGACATATAATATACTTCTCTGCCATCTTTATATGTAATGATTCCATTTTTATCTTTTATCACTGTTTCATAAGGCGGATAATTATCTGTAGTTAATATTTTATTTTTATCTTTATGAGCTAATATTTTTTTATCTTTATCTATAATAACAATTTGACCAGAATTACCTATACTAAAATTACTGATAAATCTATCAACAAAATCTGCCCAATTTACATTACCAACTAATATTCCTATTAAATTGCCATTATTATCTTTTATACCATGCCATAATCTATAAGTTGGAAGTCCTGTCATTATTGATTTTTCTATACTGCTCTCTCCTCCAGAATTATATCCAGAAGCTTCAAACATTTTCCAATCCTCATTTCCTTTATTGATTGATACTCCTAATAAACTTCCTCCAGAAGAATCTAAAATAGCATTACCTGCTGTATCTACAATAATAAAATTCAAAAAAGAATTTTTGCTGTCTGCAAAAGATTTTAATGCCCCTTCAGCATTTGATCTTAAAACAGCATCATTAGTATTTTGAAGGAAATTAATAATATCATTATTTTTTGAGAAATTTACCATAGA
>NZ_SRZM01000029.1 GCF_019402445.1 Brachyspira pilosicoli | reverse complement strand
GTTATAATAATTTATGTAAGATAAGTGGTATAACTTTTATCATTTATCTTACATACATTTGTGAGTTTCTATATTTATAATCATTCATATACTTATAAACTTCTTCTTCTGTTAATATTTGAGAAACATTAAAAATAACATTTTCTATATGCATAGAATCTCTTGAATTATAATTGTCATTTAACTGTGCATTGCTTTGAACGGTGATTTTACCAGCATTATTTCTAACAAGTTCAGCCCCCATCTCTCCAACTATTGCAGAGCCTCCATCTGGAATGGTATAACCTGTAGTACCAAATGCAAACTTTGGAGGAGTTGGAGGATTAGATTTCACACTGTCTAAAGCATTTGTAGAAGACACTATTCCAGAAGCAGCAGAAATAGCAGAAGCAACTGTTGTAGCAGACACAGCTAACCCAGCAGCAAAACCAACTAAACCTCCTTCAGCAAAAGAAGTAGCAACACCTAATGCAGACTTTGCTATAGCAAGCGAAGGTATTAAAACAGCATCAGCAATAGCTTTACTTTTTTCCATCTCCGCCAATTTTACTTCATTTTCCCACTTGGCATAATCTTTTTTATATTCGGCCTCTGCTAGGTTTCTTTCTAATAATTCTTTTTGTTCATTTTTTTCTTTTTCTAATAATAATAATTTATTTTCTTCTTCTCTTTTTTTTGCTATCTCTTCTTTTTTTATTCTTATAGCCTCAGCACTCATCAAATCATCATTTTCTATAGCAAGTTCTAATTCCTCATCTAATCGAGCTAAAAAATTATTGTAATACTCATCTTCTTTTTCTTTGCTGCTTTCTCTAAGTTCATTTTGATAATTATTAAACTCTTCAAGCTTTTGTTTAGCCTCATTTATAGCATTATCATAAATACTCAAGTCATAATCAAAAAATGAAAAGAAACTTGATGATATACTGCTGTATAAAGTTGATGTACTTGAAAGTATACTATTAATATCAGAAGAGAAACTTTTTATATCTATTTTGTTTATATTTTCTTTAATTAAGCTAATGGAATCAGAAGCAACATTAGAGCTTTCTTTTAATTCAACGCCGATAGCATTATTAATACTGCCTATATAAGCTTGAGTTTTAATAAGCTCCTCATTCATTTCTTTTATATAGTTTAAATTATTGTCCATATATGCTCCTTTTTATGTATTAAAAAATTTAAGTTTTTTTATTTTAATTATTTGCAGGGCTTTGCCACCTGCGAAGCGTGCCCGTAGGGTAGCACCCCAGTTCTTTTGCCGACGCTCTGCGTGCCTGCGGCAAGGCACCTACTCGGTATTGGTATAAAAGAATCAAAAGAACTGCATTGTTTTAGCTTAAAATGTTGGTATTGCAATATAGTTTATACATATTCAAAAACATACAACGCTATAGTATTTGCACTTTTTGGTTCTTTTTGCGGCGGGAAAAAGAACAATATAATTTTTATGTTTTTTTATTTGTGGTGGCGTTGCCCCCACGCCCCTACTTCTTTTGGTGGCCCAAAGAAGCAAAAGGACTGCATTAAAAAAACTAGCTTTTAAACATATCCAAAATCATATATTATTTTATACTAATACATATTCCAAACATACAAAGCTATAGTACTTGTACTTTTCGCGAAGCGTGCCCGTAGGGTAGCACCCCCAGTTATTTTGCGACCGAAGGAAGTACCTTTAGGTGCGTAGCTGCTGGAAAAATAACAATAAAAAATTGAATAAAAAATTAACTCCCAAAAATAAAATCCATCAAATTATTATCTTTATCTTCTTCAATTTTTTCACCATCTTCTGCCTCTTCCATTCCAAAGTTTATCAAGCTTGATAAAGCATCTGGAAAATCCAAATAGCTAAAAACATCTCCTTTAATATTGTTTACAGAATCATCAAAATTAAGTAATTGACGAAGAGCTATATATCCGCGTCCATTATTTGTTTGAAGCCATTTATCAGTATCAGAACCTTCAGGCACTTCCTGCCAGCCTATAGGAAAATACACCCTCTCATATATCACATAACTTGCATTTACTATTCTCTCTATTTTATTTTTATGAACAAAAAATGGTGTTACTTCAAAATGTTTTTCAAGCCTTTTTACTAATTCTTTTTGTGCAAAATTACTTTCGCATAATATTTTTTTTACATTTTTGCTTATTAAAAAATTTGTTATGCTTTCATCTGTTGTTGAGTTTGAATCATTACGCATTAGTCCGCTGTCTATTAAATAAATATCGTTCTCTATTTGTGTGTAGACTATAACAGCAGTAAAACAATTATACTCCCCAAATGCAGGGTCAACTACTGCTTTATGCTCATAAGAATATATTTTCTCTCTTTCTTTATTTTCATCATAGAATTTTAATTTTGAATATAAAAAAACTTTTCCTTGTTTATTTTTAATTTTTCCAAGCCATATATGTTCATACATTTTTGGCATAAGTTTTAATGTGGATAATCTTGATTTATTTAATATCTCGCTAAAATAATAATTGCCGTCATAGTTAATAAAAGTAATTAATATATTAGCATCTTCATATTCTTTATAATAATACTCTTTGTTTGTTTTATCTCTATAAACTTTATTCTCCAAACTAAATTGACTTACAACCCTATAAATAAAATCGGTTTCAAAACGGGGATTAAATGCAAGCCATATTTCACTTTTATCTGCCCTTATGGAAGGTTCTAATATTTCGTAGCTTCTTTGTGTGAGAGTTTGGGCTTCTTCTACAAAACATATTCTCACATTATAAATAGATTTAATCTCTTCTATAGAACATTCTCTAATGCCTAAAAATATAAACTTAGAGTTTGTAATTTTATTTATTATCTCATTTCTTTTTACTATAAAAAATTCATTTAAATTAAGTTCTTTTATAATGCTTATAAGAAGCGGATAAGTGGAATAGGAAATAGATTTTTGAATCTCCCTCGCACATAATATCACTCCATTAATTTCAAAACTTTTAGCTATTAATATTCTTGCGATAGATTCACTTTTTCCGCCGCCTCGTCCGCCGAATGCTATTTTTAACCGTTTTTCAGTGTTAATCCATTTTTCAAAAGGTTTTAAAATGTTTATATTAATATTCATAAATTGTCTCAAATGTGTAAAAATTATAAGTAATTATAAGAAATCTTATACGCACGGTATGAAAATAAAAAAACATAAATTTAATTATTAAGCAAAATTTGTTTTATTTATAAACTATGCTTACCGTGCGTTAACAAAAAACTAATTTTTTTTTTGAAGTATTTAATTTTTTTTAATACTTCAAATCAACTTTTTAGAAAATTTTATATAATTCAAAAAAACAAAAGAATAGGAGATATATAAATGAAAAAATCTTTTTATGTTGCCGCAGCAGTATTATTTGCTTTAGTTTTTTTATCTTGTTCAACAATAGCAACTGTAGATAATATACCTCAAAGTTTGCAGCTTACAGGAGATGATATTGTAGTAGGTGAAGTTTTAACAGCAGAGCTTCCATATGATTCTGGAGATGAAACTTTGAAAGAACAGCTTATAGCAGAAGCATTGAAAGATACAAATTATGATTTTTTAATTATGCCTAGATATGAGATTGTAAAATCTGGTTTCTCTACAAAATTAAGAGTAAGAGGTAAAGGTGCTAGGGTAAAATAATATTTCTATAATATTATATACAAATTATTTTCTTTCGTCCCTTTTTAAACCTATGCTGTTCTTTAGCATAGGTTTTTTATTAATTATTAAACCCTACTCTTATATTAATTCTATTATTATTTTCTTTCTCTTCTATTTTTTTTCTTATATATTCTAATCTTTTATCATTACGTTTTTTTAATAATTCAAGAAAAACTATTATTGCTCTTTCGCTTGGCGGATTATATTTATAAACTATTTTTTTTGTTTTAGACTCATTGCCTTCTTTATCTATTTTTATTTCTTTTATAATATCCTTGCTATAATATCCTAATGACTTTTTTATTAATGCATTTTCTATTTTTATTTTAGCGTCAATAAAATATTCATCTTTTGCTTTTCTAATTTTTTTTACTAGAGTTTTCTTATATTTTTTACTAGATTTATTGATATAGCTTTTTAATTTATCATAGCTTATATTTAATTCATTAACTATTTCTTCGATTGTTGGGTTGTTTTTTTTTATAAAATTATATATTTTGGTTTCTGTTTTTTTGCTGTATTTATTCATAATAATCCATTTTTTATATATAATATAAGTATTAAATATAAGTAATTATAATAAAAATTAATTTGAAAAAATGATTTATTTTTGTTATATTTAATAAAAATAAGAAAGGAGAGTAAAATATGAGTAAAAGAGTTTTAAGATTGGTTAGTATATTGTTTTTGAGCAGTATTCTTGTTTTAAGCTGCAGCAATGCTGGTAAAACAGGAAGCGGTGATAATAATAGCGGAAATGGGGGTAGCAGTACAGGCGGCGATGGCGGCACTGGTACAGGCGGAACAGGTGACGGCGGCACAACTCCTCAAGGCATAGCAAAATATGCAGGCACTTGGACAGCTACATTTGATGATAAGACTAGTTATGAGGTTGTTATAGGCGATGATGGTAGTGTAACAATAAAAGACGGCTCACAAAATCCTAAACAAGCTACAGACATAGTAGAATCTGGAAATACATATACTATGAAAGTAGATCATGGTACAGGGGCAGATAATGTAACTATTACGTTTGATAGTGAAACTACTGGCTCTATAGATGATATTTATGGCATTGGTAGTATTACAAAAATAAAATAATTAATTTTTTAATAAAAAATAAAAAGGAAAGTAAAATATGAGTAAAAAAATATTAAGTTTAGTTTTATTTTTAGTGAGTGTTTTAGCTGTAAGCTGCAGCAATAAAGACAAAACAGGTGATGGCGGCACAACTTCTCAAGGCATAGCAAAATATGCTGGTACTTGGCAGCTCACATCTACTGCAAAACAAGCTACAATTCCAACTATAACTATATCAAGTGATGGTGCTGTCACTTTTAGTGGCGAAACAAGTACAAATGTAACAGATAAAGGAAATGAAACTTATGAAGTAAAATTTACCCCTGCAAATGAAGATGAATCTATTCTTACTCTAACATTTACTAGTGATACTGCTGGAACTTTCACTTTATCTGGAACTATATCTGCTAATGGTACGTTAACAAAACAGTAATAAATAATAACTATACAATTAAAAAATGTAAAAGGCTTTAAACATATAGTTCAAAGCCTTTTTATATAATCCAAACCCCATACACTTTCTATATTTTAATAAATTATTTCTTTACCAAGCTTCTTTTTGTAATTAAATCTACTATATCAGTATTTCCGTTTTCCATAGCATACATTAAAGCATTTTTTGACAAGTTATCTACTATATTCAAATCTGCATTGCCGTCAAGTAAATATTGAACCGAATCATAATCGCCATTCTCTGCTGCAAACATCAAAGCTGTTTTACCGTCATTATCTTTAATATTAACATCAGCATTAGCGTTAATTAATGATAAAACAATATCTTTTTTACCAGATATACTAGCCCATATTAAAGCAGTTCTTCCGTCAGCCATTCTATAATTAATGTCAGCCTTACCTATTAAAAGTGATGATACTATATCATTCAATCCCAAAGATGAAGCTAAAGCAAGTGTTGTAATATTGCCGTAATATCCATAACTAGATACTACATTAGCATCAGCATTTCTCTCAAGAAGCATTTTAGCTACTTCTCCGTTCCCCTTAGCTATAGCATAAAATAAAGCATTAGCTCCAACATTATTAACTTTATTTATTTCGCTTCCATTGTCAAGCAACAATTTTACTATATCATCATGATTATTATAGGCTGCAACCATAAGAGGAGTCATATTATAATTGGCATCATCAGGATTAATATAAAGTCCAGACATATTAACATCAGCACCTGCATTAATAATCATTTCTGTTATAGTATAATACCCTTTTCCAGCTGCTTGAAGTAAGGCTGTAGTGCCGTTATTAACTTTTATATTTGGATTTGCATTTTTAGCAAGCAAATAAGAAGCTATATCAACATATCCGTTTTCTGCCGCATAAGTTAAAGCAGTTTTTCCATGTATACAGCTAGCATTAACATCTATTTTTTGAGATAATAGCAAAACAACTATATCTTTATAACCTCTAAAAGTAGCTGTTATTAAAGCATTATGTCCTTGCATATCACCAAAGTTTATATAACTAGAAATAGAACCATCAGATATTAATCTTCTTATTCCATTAATATTGCCTGTATTAGCATAATCTAATAATTGGTCTAATTTGCCAGTATTAGTATTTTGAGAAAATAAAAAAGATATATTAAAAATAAGTATAAAAATCAAACTAAGATAACGCATAATAAATATTCCTCAAATATAGTTTTAGCCTTATTACAAATTCGGAATTTGAATATATAATATTGAATAATTGGCACAAAAAACTTGATATAAACCAATAATTTATTTACCGTACGGTAGGCGTATTTTTGTTTATAATTCAAATTCAATTCTTAATAATATTATATTTTAAGTTTTTCTTTGCGTGCGTTGAGCTTGTTTTTAAAATAAAGAGGTTTAATAAATTTTTTAATAAAATAATATATTTTTTGTTATATTTACATAATAAGGATTAATAATGAAAAAAGTAATATTTATAATTTTAATTTTGGCTTTGTTCTTATCATGCAAAAGCCAATCAACTTCTCCTGATACATCAGAGGGAGGAGCAGATTCTGGAGGCGATAATAATACTGAAACTCCACCTACTACAAATGAAGATATAGAGAAATATGGTATAGATATAGATACTGCCACAGCTGAAACCATAAAAGCTGCATTAGAAAAATATTATAAAGATAAGGGCGAATATAAGGTAATATTTATAGGTACTTCTACAAAAAGTTATGATAGATATGCTAGTCTTGGTACTGTAATAGATGAAATTAAAGACATTACAGATATAACAGTATCATTTGAAAATGTAACATTTCAAAATAACAAACTTCCTGATTATATATTAGGAAGTATTTCGTTCGATAATAATAACATAACAAAAGTTATTCTTCCTGAATATATAACAGTTTTTGGAGAATATGTATTTGCTAGATGCCATATTTTAGAAGAAGTTAATATCCCTAAAAGTTTAACAGAAATAGGAGGTATGATTTTTTTTGAGACTGTAGTAAAAAATATTAATTTACCTAATGGATTAAAAACTATAAATGATTATGCTTTCAAAGGTTCTAGTATAGAGAGTATAATTATACCTGATTCTGTAACTACTATAGGTACAAATGCATTTGACTCATGTCAACAATTACAAAACATGAAATTACCTAAAAATTTAAATGTTATCTCTACAAATGCTTTTACTAGCTGTTATGCATTAAAAACTATAACTATACCAGAGGCCGTTACCTCTATAGAGGATTTAGCTTTTTATGTATGTAATGGTGCTGAAAATGTTGTGTTTGAAGGAGAAAATCCAAAATTAATAACTATAGGAAATAATGCTTTTGGTTATTGTGAAAAACTAACAACTATTACAATACCTGCTAATGTTAAAAATATTGAGGATATAGCTTTCAAAAAATGTTTTTTATTAACAAGTATAACATTTTTATCTCCAACTCCTCCTTCGATGAATGGAAGTAGAATTTTTGAAAGTACTCCTTTAAAAACTATAAATGTACCTAAAGGCTCAAAAGATGCATACGAAGCTCTAAAAGGTAATGGGCTTCCAGCAGATGTAACTATAAACGAGATATAATTTTTATGATGTTATTTAATAAATAAAATTTATTAACGCACGGTGAATGAATTTTTGCATATAGTTTAAATTGCAATTTCAAATAAATACATATTCTTAATGCACTCTGCGTGCGATCAATAATTTTTTAAATTAAACAAAACTTGGGCGGGCGTTATCATTTCTTTTTAAACAACAAAAAATATAAGACTAAAAAGTTCAGACAAAATCATAAAATCTAAAGGGCGGGGAGTGTAATTAATTTTTTAACCCTATTTAATATCCCAGCCTTTATCTTCACAGAATTTTATTGCTATATCATTTCCTTCTTTAGCCATA
>NZ_SRZM01000289.1 GCF_019402445.1 Brachyspira pilosicoli | reverse complement strand
TCAGAAGCATATAATAATAGAGGTTTTTCTGAGCATTCCCAAGGTAAATATGATGAATCAATATTAGATTATAATAAAGCTATAGAGTTAAATCCAAATTATTCAGAAGCATATAATAATAGAGGTTTTTCTAAATACTCTCAAGGTAAATATGATGAGGCAATATTAGATTATAATAAGGCTATAGAATTAAAACCAAATGATGCATCTTTTTATAAAAATAGAGCTGATTCAAAACAAAGTATAA
>NZ_SRZM01000288.1 GCF_019402445.1 Brachyspira pilosicoli | reverse complement strand
TATTTGTAAATACTATACTCGTATTTGAAAGCTCAAATTGAGTGTTTAAAGCAACAACAGGAGAGAGATTTTTATTAAATTTCACATCTCCATATAAATATATAGGCTTATTCCTATAATTATCTATAGATACATCAGCATTAAAAGATATGTCTTTAACTTTTAACTCATTCGGTGTTGATATATTTAATTCAAAATCTCCATTAGTTGTTATAGAACCATTTGCAACTATTTCTGAGTTTTCAGTAGAAGCATATAATATTCTACTTCCATTAGTAGCTGTAAGAGTAAATCCATTTACACTATAATCGCCAATAGGAGTCTTTACAGTTCCATTAGCTTTTACATTGAAATTTTTATCATACTCTACAACAGCACTAGCATTAATTCCTCCGTCTTCTGAAAGCCTGTAAAATATATCATTAAGCTCAATCTTATTGCTGTAAGCTAAAGCCCCTACTCTAATTAAATATTCCTCTGTATAAATCTTTCTAGAAGACACATTTAATACATGAACATTTCCCTTTCCATCTGTATATGAAGCATTGCTCAAACTATATTTAACATTCAAAGAAGACAAATTATCAATAGGATTGCCGCCCAAAAATACAACAAATAGCTCTTGAGGTATAATACCATTTGCATCCACTAATACAGCTCTAGTATTGTCTAACGATATATTAACATCAAAAGGCTCTATATACTTATTAGCACTCAGATTCATCTCTATGTACTTTTCTTTTTTCATATACCTTACAACCCATTTTAAAGGGTATTTTAAAGCATTCTCATAAGATAATTCTGATATTGTAAAACTAGAAGATAATTCCTCATCATTAACTCTTATAGGGTCTAGTGATAATGATGCAGATAATCTATTAACACCCGCAGATATATCATTAATATTCAAACTTAACACACTTGAAACAGGGTCATTCAAAGGAACTATGCCGCTAAGTATTATATTTCCGTCTAAAGTATTAACATTAACATTAGACAATATTAAATTATTATTTGTAATTTCAGCATCAGCATATAAATTAAACAATTTATCCTTTGCACTAACATCAAAATCTATATATATATCTTTATTTACTTCGTAATCACCATAAGCATTAATATTTAAATAATCAAAACGATTAATAGCATTACTAATCATTTTTATATTGTCATCATCTGGCTTTATAGAGTTGTATATTATTGGAGTGTCTAATGCTATATTAACAAACTTATAAACCGTATTTTTATCTATATTAGCATCTAAAAGTTCAAAATTAAGTTTCTTTTTGTTATAATCATAATTAAGATTAAGTAAATCTTCTTTTTCTGTATTTTTTAAATTTAATTCTAAAAACTCATTATTATTTGTAGCATTTATATCATATTTAAATAAATTTTTCTCACTATCTTTAGCACTAATTATACATGTTAAATAAGATAAATTAGGGTTTACTTCAGTAGAAAAGTTAACTATAGTTTCATCTGGAAGATTTAAATCATAAGTGAGAAAATATTTATATGACCTAAAGTTTCCATTAAGAGACCTAATAGATACTTGAGTTGTATTTCCTTCTTTGTCTTCTATTTTGGTATTAAAATCTCTAACTAGTATGCTTTTATCTAATAATATATCCGTAACATTTTTAATAATCTCTCTATAATCTGTATTAGCATTAGTATTCGATTGAAAAATAGAAGTATCTAAAAACTCAGGATAAAAATCAGCTCTAGTAACATCAACATCACTAAGCATATAAAACACATCTTTTTTTATAAAAAGCCTTAATGGATTAAACTTTAAAAAAGCTCTCTCCATACTAGCAAACTCTTTATCATTGCCTTTAGAATAAAGTTTTACATCATCAAGAATAATTTCTAATCTAAATGATAAACTTATATCATTTATATAAATATTAATAGGTGCTACTTTATTTATATAAGATACTATATTATCCAAATACTTCTGCTTATTTGAAAAAACAAAAGAAACACTAAACAAAGTAGGTATTAAAAAAGCTATCAAGGTAGTAGCTAAATAAAGTTTAAAACGCGAGTGCTTTTTACTACGCACTCATATACCTCCAAAGGCTATAAGTAACTACTATAATAACCTATTTAAATAAAAATTGTTATATAAAATTTTCGGATATATACTTATTAAAATATATCTTATATATATGTTAAATATACAAAAAATATAAACTAAATTTACAAAATTATATGCCTTTTAGTTTTTTAAAAATAGATAAATCTTCTTTATTTGTTATTTTTATATTATTTGAAGAACATTCTATAATGCCTACATTTCCAGAATATTTACTGTATATTTCAGCATCATCTGTTGCTAACTTTTTGCTTTTAGCATTCATATATTTATTGATAGCTATTAAGTATTTATTAAAGTTAAATGCCTGAGGAGTAGCTGCTCTGTATAGATAGGTTCTGTCTATAGTTTCTGTAATATTTTTATTATCATCAACTTTTTTGATAGTGTCTGTTACTTTAGAAGCTAGTATTGCAGCATCATTTTTTAATATATAATTATAAAGACTTAATATTTCTTTTTTTGTTACTAATGGTCTGACCCCATCATGAATAAATACATAATCAGTTTTTATATTATTATCATTTAAATATTTAATGGCATTATAAACGGAATAAACTCTCTCGTTTCCGCCTTCTATATAATGCATTATTTTTTTATTACTATTATTTATAGCATTTTCTTTTTCTATATACTTTTTTATATTATTTATTTCATCTTTTGAACTAACTAAAACAATATTATCAAATTTAAACTTTAGTATATTGAT
>NZ_SRZM01000287.1 GCF_019402445.1 Brachyspira pilosicoli | reverse complement strand
TTTTTTAATATACTTATAAAAATATGAATAATAAAAAATTTAGTTTAGTATCGTTGAATATATCTGAAAATACAGGCACTATAAAAAAACCTGTAAAAAGCATTGTTTTGGTTGAAGATAAAGGTGTATTTAATGATGCTCATTTTGATAAATTAACTGATAGACAAGTTTCTTTGCTTGCAATCGAAGATATAGAGTATACAAATAAAAAAATGAACTCTAATTTAAAGCCTGGAGATTTTGCTGAAAACATTACTACCAAAGGTATAGAGCTTTATAGTTTAAAAATAGGCACTAAAATATATATAGGCGATACAATATTAGAAGTTTCAAAAATAGGAAAAGAATGCCATAGAGGATGCGATATAAAAAAGTTGGTTGGCGATTGTATTATGCCTAAGAGGGGAATATTTGCTAGAGTAATTAAGGGAGGAGAAATTACAGTTGAGGATACTTGTTATTACTGTATCTGATAGGGCATATAAAGGCATATATCAAGATAAATCTGGTGATATTATTATAAAGACTTTAGAAGAAGAATTAGATTCTAAAATTTCAAATATAGAAAAAATTATTATACCAGATGAATATGATATAATATTAAATACATTAGAAAATAATAAAGATAAATTTGATATAATAATAACTACAGGCGGCACCGGTTTATCAAAAAGAGATGTAACTCCTGAAGCTACGATGGAGTTTTGTAAAAAAGAGGTTAGGGGAGTATCAGATTATTTGAGGCAGGAATCTATGAAAGAAACTATATTTGCTTCTCTTTCAAGAGGGTATGCTGGAATCAATGATAATGTATTTGTGGTAAACTTTCCTGGAAGTGAGAAGGCGGCAAAATATTGCACTAAATTAATTATACCTTTGCTTGAACATATTATAGCTATGATAAAAGGCGAAGGGCATTAATAATATTTAATAAAGTTTATTTAAGGAAATGTTATGAAAAAGATTATATTTGCATTTTTTTTAATATCATATTTGTTTGTATCATGTAATCAATCAAATAATACTCAATCTAATTCAGAAAATAAAGAAATATATGTACTAGCAGCAGCAAGCCTAACAGATGTACTTACAGAACTAGCTAATAATTATAAACAAGAAACATCAACAGAAGTTATATTTTCTTTTGCTTCATCAGGTGCTTTGCAAGCTCAAATAGAAGCTTCTGCTCCTGCCGATATATTTTTCTCTGCAGCTCAAAAACAAATGAATGCTTTAGAAGAAAAAGGTTTAATTGACAGTGACACTAGAAAAGATTTGCTTGAAAATAAAGTTGTTTTAATTACTCCAAAGAACTCTAATTTAAATATTAAATCATTTACAGATATAACTAATTCTAATATAAAAAAACTTGGTCTTGGTGAGCCAAAAAGTGTACCAGTAGGACAGTATTCTGAAGAGATATTAAGTAATTTATCTATACTAGATATTGCTAAAGGAAAAGCTGTTTATGGTTCTGATGTTAGAAATGTACTTGACTGGGTAGAAACCGCAGAAGTTGATTGTGGAATAGTGTATGCTACAGATGCTAAAATAGCAAAAAATATTAATATAATAGCAGAAGCTCCAGAAGGCACTCATAAAAAAGTGATTTATCCTATATCAATAATAAAATCTTCTCAAAACAAAGAAGAAGCAAAAAAGTTTATAGAGTATATTTCTACAGACAAATCAAAAGAGATATTTCAAAATTATGGTTTCACTGTAGTAAAATAATGTAGTAGAATAATATGGAATATTCTCCATTAATACTTTCTTTAAAAACGGCATTCTATTCTACTATAATAACTTTTTTTGTTGGAATATATATTGCCTTTGCTGTTTTTAAGATAAAGAGATTTTCATCTATATTTGATATAGTATTTACTCTTCCTTTAGTACTTCCTCCTACAGTTGTTGGATTTTTTTTGCTTATATTTTTCGGCAGAAATTCTTTTATAGGAAGCATAGTTGAAAAGTTAGGTTTTCCTTTTATATTTACTTTGAGGGGAGCTATACTTGCTTCTTTTATAGTTTCTTTTCCATTAATGTATAGAACTAGTAAAGGAGCTTTTGAGCAGATAGACACTAATATTATAAATGCGGCTAGAACATTAGGAAAATCTGAAAACTGGATATTTTGGAGAGTTATGCTTCCAAATAGCTGGCAGTCAATATTAGGAGGGGCTATACTTTCTTTTACGAGGGCTTTAGGGGAGTTTGGTGCTACTATTATGATTGCAGGAAACATACCTAATAGAACTCAAACTATATCTCTTGCTATATACACTGCTGTGCAAGCTGGAGATAGGGCATTAGCTTTTAGGTGGGTTATAATAATAGTTGCTATATCATTTATAAGTATAATGATGATGAATATTATAA
>NZ_SRZM01000286.1 GCF_019402445.1 Brachyspira pilosicoli | reverse complement strand
TTATGTGGAGGTATTTTGCTTGGAATAAATAATATTTTATCGCATTTAAGTTTATGCAATATAGTATCAGCCAATATTAAATGCCCCAAATGAGGAGGGTCAAAACTTCCGCCTAATATTGCAATTTTCATAGATACTACCTTCTAACATAATATTAGAAGTTTAATAATTAAATAATAATTTGCAAGCATATTTTTTATTTATAAAAAATTTCTTTACCAAAACCTTCATAAAACTTGCCGTTATTATAAACTACATTGCCTCTCACTATAGTAGTTATAACTTTAGCTCCTCTTTTAAAACCTACATAAGGCGACCAAGAAGCTTTTGTAATTATATCTTTCTCTTCTATAATGGATTCATCATTCAAATCTACTACTACAAAATCAGCATCAAATCCTTCTTTTAATACGCCTTTGCTTATTATGCCAAATATTTTAGCAATATTTTCGCTCATAATTTTGGTTAGGAGTTTTATATTTATAGTAGAGTCTTTTACTTTTTTTAGCATTAGTTCCAATGAATGCTCTATAGAAGGTATGCCAAAAGTAAGTTTCTCTAATTTCTCGCTTAATAGATGCGGTGCATGGTCTGTTCCTATGGTGTCTATTGTACCATCTAATATGGCATTCCATAGAGCCTTATTATCTGATTTCTCTCTAAGCTCTGGTTTCATTCTAAGAAGCATTTTGTTTTTATCATTTTTATTAACATCTTCAGTATTCAAAAATAAATGGTGTGGGGTAGCTTCTCCATAAATTATCATACCAGAATCTTTTGCTTTTTTTAGAGAGTTAATTTCACTTTCTAATGATAAATGACATAAATATAGTGGAGTATTTGTTTGTTTTGCTATTTCTATTGCTTTATCAACTTTTTTTTCTTCTGCATGTACTGTAACTATTTTTGAAGCTTCAAATAGCTTATATAAAATTTTATCATCTTCAACAAGCATATTACCAGTAGAAGCATTAAAAAAAATTTTTGTAGAAGCAGCTTTTTCTATGATTTGTTTTATATCTTCAGTATTATCAGCCTTACTTCCTCCAAAATGAAATCCATAATCAACATATGACTTGCCAATCATCATATTCTTTTTTTCTTCTAAACTTTCTTTTGTTATAGTATTTGGAATGGTATTTGGCATATCCAAAAAAGTTGTAACACCGCCTCTTGCAGCTGCTTTACTTCCAGAAGAAAAATCCTCTTTATGTGTAAGCCCAGGGTCTCTCATATGAGCATGTGGGTCTATTATACCAGATAAAACATAATTATAATTAGCATCTATTATATTACTGTCTTTGTATATTTCAAAATTATTATCAAAATCTATTTTTTTTATCTTTTCATTTTCTATAATAATAGATACTATATTATTTTCTATTTTGGCATTCTTTATTATCATTTTGTTATCTCTTTATTACAATAATAACAAAAATCTCCATAGCTTCTTCTAGCAACTTTATTTTTTGTCTCTTCAAAATGAGTAACACATTTTTTATTCTGACAAACAATTTCTTTATTCTCTATTAACTCATAATCTTTTTCTTTTTTCTTAGCACTGCTTTCTATTATACCAGTAGACAAAGCTAACATAGCCATTCTTGTAGGTATACCATTTTTAGCTTGTATGAAATATTTAGCATATTTTGTATCATCTAAGTCAATGCTAATCTCATCAACTCTAGGAAGCGGATGCATTATTATCATATCTTCTTTGCATTTTCCAACTATTGTAGATTTTGAAATATTGAATGCATGTTTTACTTTTTCATAGTCTTCTATATTTTCAAAACGTTCTCTTTGTATTCTTGTCATATATAAACAATCAATTTCTTTTAGTATTTCTTCGTAATTATTGCCTTTATGATATTTTATTCCAGCATTATCTAATTCTTTTAATATATAATCAGGAATCTGAATAATATCAGGAGAAATATAATAAAACTCTCCATTAAACATTTTTAAAGCCTTTGAAAGAGAGTGAACAGTTCTTCCATATTTAGTATCTCCTACAAATGCTATTTTTTTATTTTCAATACTTCCTAATTCATCTTTTAAAGTATATAAATCAAGTAATGTTTGACTAGGATGCTCATTAGAACCATCACCAGCATTAATGATAGGGCAGTCAGTAACTTCTTCAGCAAACTTAGCAGCACCATCTATAGGGTGTCTCATAACTATTACATCAGAATATGCAGAAACCATTATTATAGTATCTCTTAAAGATTCTCCTTTTTTTATAGAGGAAACATCAGGGTTATCAAAACCTATAACATCTAAACCCATTTTATATGCTGCGGAATTAAAAGAAAGCCTAGTTCTTGTTGAAGGCTCGAAGAAAATGCTTGTCATTATCATTCCATCCATCATTTTTCTTCTTTCCATGTTTGGAGTATTATCTAATTTTTTAGCAACATCTAATACTTCCAAAATCTCTTCTTTTGACATTTCTTTAATACCTATAAAATTTTTCATTTTAACATCCCTTAATAATTATTTGTTTTTACAGCATAAAAAAAGGGAATAAAATCACTAATAGCAATTTTATTCCCTTTTAAAAATTCTGCATTTGTTAATTTAAACAAACATAGAAAATACGATAATAAGTAAAATGTATTTTTTATTATACGATTCATAATATTTCCTATACTGTATAAATTGAATTAATTATATATTAAAATAAAAAAAAATCAATACATAAAAAAGCTTTTTTTAGTAGGGTAGATAAAAAATTTAAAAAGCAATTATACTATTTACTTTAAAATATAATATAGTATAC
>NZ_SRZM01000285.1 GCF_019402445.1 Brachyspira pilosicoli | reverse complement strand
ATGTATGCCAAGAACATATCTGAAAGTATAGGTGGTGCTAAAATATATATAAAATTAGAAGGCTTTGCACATACTGGAGCACATAAGATTAATAATTCTATAGGTCAGGCATTATTAGCTAAAAGAATGGGAAAGAAAAAAATAATAGCAGAAACTGGTGCTGGTCAGCATGGTATTGCTACTGCGGCAGCTTGTGCTAAGTTGGGATTAGAATGTTCTATATATATGGGGGATATAGATGTACGCAGGCAGCAACCTAATGTGGCATCTATGGAATTATATGGGGCTAATGTTGTATCTGTTAAAAGAGGCTCTAGAGGATTAAAAGATGCAGTTGATGCGGCTTTAGAAGAATGGATAAAAGATTTAGATGACACTCATTATTTACTTGGAAGTGCTGTTGGTCCTAGTCCTTATCCAGATATAGTGAGGACTTTTCAATCTATAATAGGAAGAGAATTAGAAAAACAAATAGCAGAAAAAAACTTAAAAGTAAAATCTATGTTTGCATGCGTTGGAGGGGGGTCTAATGCTATAGGTTTTTTTGAGCCTTTTATAGAAAAAACTGATATAGAATTGGTAGCTATTGAGGCTGGGGGAATAGGTACAAATATTGGAGAGAATGCTATAAGAATGAATAATCAATATGCTAAAGACCATGTTGCTCAGGGGTATAAAAGTAAGTTTATATTAAAAGAAAATGGTGAGATATCTGATACTATGTCTATATCGGCGGGGCTTGATTATCCGGGAATTGGGCCACAATTAGCATATTTAGGAGATATTGGAAGAATTAAATTTTTAAGTGCTACAGATATGGAAGCTATTAATGCTGTTAGAGAATTTGCTAAACATGAGGGAGTTATATTTGCTTTAGAGAGTGCTCATGCTGGTGCTAAGGCTATAGAGTATGCAAAAAAATGCTCTAAAGATGATGTTATAATAGTTAATATGTCTGGAAGGGGAGATAAAGATATTTTTATAACTTCTCCAATATTCAGAGCTAATAGATGGAAAGAGTTTTTACAAGATGAATTAAATAGATTAGAAAAGAATATTGATATACATAATTTTAAATAAAAATATTAAAGCCTTTATCTATTTTTATCATATATTGATTATATAAAAGATATAATAATTTTTTAGTTAATTAAACTATTATTATATCTTTTAATAATTAATATTATATGTTAAGTAAACATTTCTATTTTCACTTTTATATTGATATTTTTAGTATTAATTATATAATTAAACGATGAACTATTGTTGTAGGATTTTTATATCTGTAGTATTTCTAGTTACTCTCATTTCTTGTGGACTTCCAGATATCACTAGTATTACGCAAGAGATGAATCAGCCATTTATAACTAAAATTACACCAATGGACCAAAAACTAGTGATAGAATTTCAGGCACAAAATAATGAACCAGCATTTAGTGGATATAATATATATTTTGGAGATAGTGTTAATCCTAGAATATATAGAGTTTATAGTCAGCAAAAAACAATTCCTACAATAGTAACTACAAGAAGCACAACTTTGCAGAACTTTACTTTTACAATAGAAAAAAATATTTATTATACAGGAAGTAATGTTACAGAAATTTCACTTCTTCCAGAAACTGAGATAAGAAACGGCATACCTATATATGTGTGGGTGAGTTCTTATCAAATAACGCCGCAAAATGAAAGTTATTATTATTATGATAATTATGTAAAGATGGCAACACCAAGACCAGAAATCTCAAATCAAACTATAAATGTTGGTAGTACTATAGTTCTTTCAGAAGGTTATTTAGCCAATTTGACATTAAATAATAATAAGCTTTATTTTTCTAGCCCTCAAAGACCAAATGAAACATGGTCTGTGCAGCGTGTGGCTGGTACTTCTCTTTATGATGTTGTAGTGCCTCCAACTGAAGGATATACTACAGAGAGTTTGGAGGTTATTGCTGATAGATTATATTTAATAAAGATTAATAAAAATAATGCAAATTATTATGGCAAAATATTTGTAAGGAGTGTTAACGGTGTTAATAGTATAGTAGCAGATTACTGTTATCAAATTAGTGCCGATATATTGAGTTATTAAACAATGAAAAAAATATCTTTACTTATTCTATTTACTATATTTTTTAGTTCCTGTGCTGAAGAGCTTGTTACTATAATAGATGAATATAATATGCCTTATGAGATAAAAGCTATACCGGGTGATAATAAAGTATCTATAGAGTTTTGGTCTGGAATATTAGCATCAGATTTTGCAGGTTTTAATTTATATGCAAAAACTTCAGAAAATATGGTTCAGCCAGATGATGCTATTAAAGATTCAGAACAAATGCTTCCAACTATAAAGGGTACAAATCATACCCGTACTAACTTTACAATAGAGATTCCAAATTATAATTTTGTAAACGGTACAAAATATTTTATAACAGTAACAGCATACGGCACAAATGAACTTATAGAAGAAAAATATATTGAGACAAAGATTAATACAGCGGTACCAGTAATACCAAGACCAGAGGGCACAGGAACTATTGACGCTGCCAATAATATAAATGTTACAGGTGCTGGAACTGTTGCTACAAGAAGTGGTAATATGATTAATGCTTCTAGTGGATGGCAAGTTCAGTATTTTGGGTATCAAACTAATTTCAATAGTGTGGTTGTTGTTAGTAATATGAATGGGTTTGATAATGATGCTCCATATTTAGTTAATGGGCTTTACATATTTTATAATGGCACTGCATTAGCAAAAGTTTTAATAGGGGCTAATGATTCTTATCAATGGGCTTATCAAGGTAATGCTGCTTCTTGGAATGGAGTATAGTTATTTAATACTGTCATAAAATATACAAGCTGATTTATGGCTGCTGTTTACATCTTTTAACACAGCTTCTGTATTTTGACATTCGTTTTTTGCATATATGCATCTTGTGTGGAATCTGCAGCCTGTTGGTATATTTGATGCATTAGGAATCTCTCCTTTAATTGGAAGTTCTTTAATAATGTTTGCTCTTCCTGTAGAAGCATCTGGTACTGCAGAAATTAATGCTTTTGTATATGGGTGTTTAGGATTTTCTATTATTTCATTAGCTTCTCCTATCTCTACAATATTTCCTAAATACATTACTGCTATTCTATCTGCAAAATATTTAGCAGTTGACAAATCATGAGTAATATAAATATAGCTTAATTGTTTTTGTATTTGCACTTCTTTCATCATATAAAGTATTTCTGCTCTTGTAGATAAATCTATCATAGACACAGGCTCATCAGCAACAATTAATTTTGGATTGAGTATTAAAGCACGAGCCGTTGCAATTCTTTGACGCTGCCCTCCAGAAAGCATATGCGGATATCTATCCATAAACTCTTCAGGAGGATTAATCTTTACATCTTGCAAAGCTTTTATCACCATTTCATCATAATGTTTTTCATCTCCTTCTATATTATGAATATAAAGTGCTTCTTTTAATACATCTTTTATTTTAAATCTGGGGTTCATTGAGGCATAAGGGTCTTGAAATATCATCTGCACATTTTGTCTATATTTCTTTATTTCTTCCTTATCAAAATTATTAATGTTTTCATTTTCAAATATAATATTTCCAGAAGTAGGCTCTATTAATTTCATTATCAATTTGCCTATTGTTGTTTTTCCGCTTCCAGATTCACCTATAATAGCAAGTATTTCGCCTCTTTTAATTTCTAAACTTACATCATCAACTGCTTTTATTTCTTTTGTTTTTTTTATTAAACTTTCTATTATGCTGCTATGAGGTTTAAAATATTTTTTGATGTTTTCAAGTTTTAATATTATATCATTATCCATTTTATAACCCATTTATTAATTATTTAGTTATCTGCTAAGTGGCATGCACATAAATGTTTATTACCTATATCTTTTAATAAAGGCTCTTCAGTTTTGCATTTATCAATTCTCTCTTTACATCTATCATAAAACATGCAGCCTTTAGGAGAATTAAGCAAATCTGGAGGAGTGCCTTCTATAAACTCTAATTTATCAACTGTTTTTTTAAGTCTAGGAGTAGCAGCTAATAATCTTTTTGTATATGGGTGTTTGGGGTTATTATAAATATCTTCACTTTTAGCTAGCTCTGCTATTTTTCCTCCATACATTACACAAACTCTGTCTGATATTTCTGCTTCCAAAGCTAAATCATGAGTAATAAATATAAATGATAAATTAAAATCTTTTTTTAGTTTTTTTAAAAGGTTTATTATTTGAGCCTGCACTATAACATCTAATGCTGTAGTAGGTTCATCTAATATTATTAATTTAGGTTTTAAAAACAATGCAGCTGCTATTACAACTCTTTGCTTCATTCCTCCAGAAAGTTCATGCGGATATCTATCCATTACGCTATGGTGAAGCCCAACATATCCTAAATATTCTTTTATGAGCTTATAGGCGTCATTTTTATTCATATCAATATGCCTATTTAATGTTTCAAGCATTTGATAGCCTATAGTATATACAGGAGTGAGAGAGTTCATAGCTCCTTGAAAAACCATAGATATTTTCGACCATCTTATATTTTTTCTTATATATTCTTCTTTAAGCGGTATTATATCTTCACCATCTAATATAATTTTTCCACCTTCATATTTACCAGGAGGAGAGGGCATTCTTAGAAGTGATGTGGCAAGTGATGTTTTTCCGCAGCCTGATTCACCAACAATCCCTAAAGTTTCTCCTTCTTCTATATCGAAACTAATATCATTAATAGCTTTTATATTGCCTTTAGATGTGTGATAATACATCTTGAGATTTTCTACTTTTAATATAATTGACATATATATTATTACCTTAAATATTATGTTAATTATAATATATTATAAAAAATTTACAATCTATATATTTTTCTTATTTATTATCTTGAGCTTGTTTTAATACTTCATATATAGCTAAACTGTTATTGTCTCTTGCTATATCTATAGGAAGTTTTTTATTGTTATTTTCTACATTAATATCAGCACCAGCTATAACAAGTTCGCTTACTATATCAACGCTTCCAGCTCTAACAGCATTATGTAAAGGAGTATCTCCATATTGATTTTGTATATTAAGCTCTGGTTTTTTATTAAGCAAAAGTTTTACAATATTTAATTGAGAGTTTTCAGCTGCCATATGTAAAGCAGTGCTTCCATATTTATCTGTAGTATTTAATTCTACATTTCTTGAAAGTAATATTCTCACTATATTTTCTAGCCCTGTTCTAGAAGCTCTCATTAATGGTGTTAAACTTGATATATCATTTGCTCTGTTAATATCTGCTCCATTTTCTACTAAAAGCTGAAGCAAGTCTATATTATCAGTATTTATAGCATATTCTATTAAAGAGCTTCCATCTTCCATAGTTGTTTTATTTAAATCTGCTTTATTAGTGATGAAGAACTTTGTTAATTCCATATCATTATTCATTATAGCAATATTTAAAGCACCAAGTCCATTAGCATCTGTTATATTAATATCAGCTTTGTTTGCTATTAATAACTCTATCATAGGAATTCTGTTTTTTACAATAGGGCTTTTTATAGCACACATTAAAGCGGTACTATAATCATAACTTTGAATATTAACATTTGCATTATTAGAAATAAGTAACTTAGCTAATTCTATATCTCCATTATTAGCAGCATACATTAAAGAAGTCCAGCCATCATTGTCATAAGAATTAACATCAGCACCATTTTCCAAAAGTATTCTCACAGTGTCAATATATGAATTGCCAGAAGCTATTATTAAAGCATTCATTCCATTTATATAACTATTAATATCATTTTTATCAAAGTTAGTTATAATATCATTCATTATCTTAGCACTATTTACCGCACCATTTTGAAGAAGCACCAAATCTACAGGCTGTTTGCTTGAACTATTATTAAACTTAGAACCAGCAGCTGCCATTATAATATTACCGTATTTATTATTAAAACCATTATTTTCTATTTTTGAACCTTTATCTAAAAAGTATTTAAATAAATCATAATCTAATGAAACTACAGAATTATATAATACAGTGCTTCCATCAGAATTTTGATAATTAATATCCGCACCATTATCTACTAAATATTTAACTATACTTCTATCACTGTTTTCAATAGCATAACTTAAAATAGTAGGCTCTCTCTTTAAATCAAATGAATTATCTAATAACAATTTTATCATATTTTTATTTGTTTGTGATATTGCATAATACATAGGATAATTTTTTATATCATCTCCAGTATAAGAACCATACACATTAGCATTACCTTCTTTAATTAAAAGTTCTGCTATTTTTTTATTATTATTTTTTATTGCCAAAATTAGTGGAGTAATTCCTTCATCGCTTGAGATTTCTGCATCTGCTTTATTTTCTATTAAAAACTTAACAGCCTTTATATTGTTTGCTTCCACAGCATGATAGAGGGGAGTTTTATTTTCTATATCAGTATCATTAACATCGGCACCATAATTATTTACAAATTCTTTTACAACACTATCACCATATTTTTTATTATATATAGCCTCATCATATATCTCATAATTTTCTGCCATTTTATTTAAATTGGACCTTTGGGTTATAAATAAGAATGTGCCAACAAGTATTCCTGCTCCAATTAATAGTATAAAAATAATTGCTAATGCTATAATTATTACTTTAAATAAGTATTTTTTATTTTCATCATATTGATTATTATTATTATTATTATTAT
>NZ_SRZM01000284.1 GCF_019402445.1 Brachyspira pilosicoli | reverse complement strand
GCTGTGGACTTCGTCAAAGTTGCAAAAAGTACAAATATTTAGCTTTATATTTATGGAATATGTATTAAAATAAAATCTAAATTTAGCTTACACCTAAATGTGGAAAAAAGTTGAATAAAAAAACTTTACAACAAAATTATATATATGATTTTTAAAACTTTAAAAAATATTTTTTGGAAATACTAATGGTAAGCATAATCATCACAACAAGAAACTCTGAAAGCTTTATTGCTGATTGCATAAATGCTGTAAAAAACTCTAATTATAAAGATACAGAAATAATATTAGTAGACAACAACTCAACAGACAAAACCGTAGAAATAGCAAAAGAATTAGGTGCAAAAACTTTTATTAAAGGTCCTGAACGCTCTGCTCAAAGAAACTATGGAGCTCAAATGTCAAGTGGTGAAATAATAGGATTTTTAGATGTTGATATGACTCTCTCAGAAAATGTGATAACAGAATGCTTGGAAGTTTTTAATAGCAATAAAAATATCCAAGCTTTATACATACCAGAGAAAATATTTGGAGATAGTTTTTTTAATAGAGTGAGAAGCTTTGAACGTTCTTTTTATGATGCCACTGTAATAGATGCTGTTCGTTTTTTTAGAAGAGAAGCATTCATAAAAATAGGAGGTTTCGATTCAAATTTAAATGGAACCGAAGATTGGGATATTGACAGACGCATAAAACAAATAGGTGATGTTGATATAATAAAATCTCCTCTATATCATCATGAAAATCATACACTCAAACAATATATAGTAAAAAAAAGCTATTACGCATCAAACTTTAATAATTACTTTGATAAATGGGGATATGATGAAACAACAAAAAAACAGTTTGGATTATTTTATCGCTATTTTGGTGTATATATAGAAAAAGCTAAATGGAAAAAATTACTATTTCACCCTATTTATACAATATCTATGTATTTTTTGAGATTTCTAATTGGAATAGTTTATATATTATCAAAATTTAATATCTCAAAAAAAGAAAATGTTTATAAAAACAAAAATCAGTAACATTACTATTTTTACCTAAACTAAATTATTGGGTTATATAAGTATAACTAAAAGATAAGTAATTATTCATTATTATCAGACTCCTAACACTATTATTAAGGGCTTGTGATTTTTTCATAAGCCCAATTTTTTTATGTTATTTTTCTATAATATTTTACTATTTCTATTATAATATGTTTATATTAATAGCACAAACGTCATTTGTTGCACTCTTAAGATATATATATACAAACCCATTACTTTCACTCTATAGGTTTTCTATAGAGTGTTTTTTTATTTAAATATTAAAAACTTTTATATAAAATTTTATTTTGAAAAAGTAAGCTCTTCAAAAGAAGCCATATCCAAAAGCTCATAATGATATCCCTGCTCTGTAAGAAATAACTGCCTCTTATGAGAGAAATCTTCTTCTTTTGTATCGCTTGTAATAACCGAAAAGAAATAGCTTTTGTTTTCACCTTTTTTCGGACGAAGAACACGGCCTAATCTTTGAGCTTCTTCCTGCCTAGAGCCAAAAGTACCAGATATTTGTATTAATACATTAGCATCAGGCAAATCAACTGCCAAATTAGCTACTTTGCTTACTATAAGTATTTTTATTTCACCTGACTTAAACTTTTTATAAATCTCATCTCTTTCAGCCTGAGGAGTTTTACCTGTAATAATGGTATATCCTGTTTGTTTTTTCATCTCATTAAGCTGATTTAAATACTGCCCTATAATAAGTATGTTTTTACCTTCTAGTTTTTTGATGATTTTTTTTACTATTTCGTATTTAAGTATATTTTCGCTTGCAATTCTAAACTTCACTTTATCGCTAGAAACCACATAATCAGCCCTCTGCTCATTATCAAGCGGTATTCTTAAATCATAACAATAAGCCTCAGCAATAAACTTCTTCTCTTCAAGTTCCCTCCAAGGCATATCAAACTTCTTAGGACCAATAAGACAAAATACATCTTTTTCAAGACCATCTTCACGCACCAAAGTAGCAGTAAGTCCAAGCCTTCTCATACTTTGAATCTCACTTGTAAGTTTTATTATAGGAGCAGGAAGCAAATGAACTTCATCATATATTATAAGCCCCCAATTATGCTTAAAAAATAATTCAAAATGAACAAAAGGAGATTCCTTGTCTTTTCTATATGTAAGTATTTTGTATGTAGCTATTGTGATAGGTTTTATTTCTTTGTTAAGTCCATTATATTCGCCTATATCTTCTTTTGGTATATCTGTTTTATCTAATATCTCATCTCTCCACTGTCTGCAAGCGGTAACTCCTGTAACTATTATAAGAGTTTTAGTTTGCATCTTGCTCATAGCAGCTATTCCTACAACAGTCTTACCAGTACCGCATGGCAAAGCTATAACACCAGCACCGCCCTCAGGACGCCCATTTGCATAAAAAGCTTCTATCGCATTTAATTGATACTCTCGCAAAGAAAAATCTTCACCATTAGATAAAAGCTTGTTTCTTAAATTAAAATGATACTCTTCCCCTGTTTTATAACCCGCTAAATCTTCTACAGGGTATCCTATATTTATAAGAGCTAATTTTATATGACCTCTGTAAATCGGGTCTATCTCTATTTTATTGTCATTAACTTCTCTTTTAATATATTTTACCATTGCCTTATAATGCAATACTTCTTCTATAATGCTTTCATCATCGCTTACAAGATAATATTTATCATCATCTTCTTTAATAATTTTTATTCTTCCGTATTTTGATATACTGCTTTCTATTTGTTTTACAATGTTTTTTGGTATATCATAAGAAGAATATTTCTTTAAAAAATCTATTATGGACTGAGCTGTATAATTCAAACTAGCAGCATTCCATAATGATACTAATGTAATTCTATATGTATGAATATATTCAGGACTCTTTACAAGCTCTGCAAATACAAGCAAAAAATTTCTTATTTCTTCAAAATGCTCTGTACTTACATCTAATAAAATAGTACCATCGCCCTGAACTATGATAGGAGCATTATTATTCAATGTTTTTTCCTTAAAATTAATAAAAAATTAATATATATTATTTTCTATAAGAGTGATAGTTTCATTAAATATATTAAAATATTCTGTATTATTAGTATTGTTGTTTACCCAAGTTCTTAATACATTAATAGCTTTAGTTTTATCATTTTGTTTTCTATATACATCAGATAATGTTAAAGTTGCTTGAGGAGTTAAATAATTTTTAGGATATGCTTTAGTGAAATTTTCTAAAACAGTAGCTGCTTCTGTATAATTAGTTTGTTCTATTAATACATTAGCCAAATTGTATGAAGCTGCTGGCTGTAAATAAAAACCTCTAGAGTTTGCTACTTCCTGATAATATTTTTTAGCTTCATTATAGTTAGCAACATCAAAATAAAGTCCACCCAAAGTAAAAGCTGCTCTAAGTTTTAGAGTTTTACCTTTAGCATCATTATAAGCCTTTTGAACTCTTGTAGTAATATCTACTATTAAAGCAGGGTTATTTAATTGTTCCTGAGGAATATTTGCTGTTTGATACATACCGTATAAAGCCAAAGCTTCTTCAAAATTTGCTGCTGTTTCTTTATCAGCATTTTCTATATTCATATTATAAATTAAAATACCAGCTATAATTGCTATTATCAACACAAAACCAGAGATAAAAATTACTTTATTGTTATATACATAAGTAAATATTAATTCCGCATTTTTTTGAAGTTTAGATGTAGTAGTAGTATTTTCAGACATAATATCCTCTTATTAATTTCATTATTTTTAGTATTTAATTATAATAGTAAAAGCGAAAAAATCAAGCATTATTTATATAATTAAATAAATTCATCTCCATATTTTATTGTATATTTTACACTTTTTACAAAAAATATTTATCTATATTTATTTTACGTAATAAACTTTAAAAATACTAATCAACAAAATATATCATACAGATTTTATTGATTAGCATAATAATAATTTAATTATAATAAAACATACAATCAAATATCATTTTCTATAAATTTTATTTTTATATATTTTTTTGTATATCCATATCTATACGCCCACATAGATAAATACCTATTCCATATATAATTTTCATCATCTGTAAAACCTATATTATATTCTATATCCTCTTTATTTATTATTAACGTATCTAAATTATTTTTATCAGCTTCTTGTAGAAGGGATATAATTTGATTATAGGTAATATTATAATTTCTTGTTATATCAGGATTATTAATAGTATCATACTTTTTAAGTAAAAATAATGACATATAGACTATTATAAATATAATAATAAAACTAGAAACGAATGAAACTATTTTTTTCTGATTACTAATATTTTTATATAAGATTAACATAAATATTGAAAATATTAATAATAAATGTATAGCAATTCCATGAGGAACTTTTATAGAGAAAAATCCTAACATTCCAAAAATAAAAATAACCATTATTGATATATACATGTAT
>NZ_SRZM01000283.1 GCF_019402445.1 Brachyspira pilosicoli | reverse complement strand
TTTTAGAGAAATAGACCCCACATACAGATTTACAATAAAAACAGACCCAGGATATAATTTTATGCAAGAAATAAAACAAAGGATACATTAATTTTTTATTACTATTATGGAAGTTATATTAATTTATTTATTTGAAATATTTAGCATATTAATATTAATAATGCTATCAGGGCTTTTTTCTGGAAGTGAAACAGCATACACCAGCATAGACGAAGTAACATTAATGCGTCTTGTGAGAGAAAACAAAATTAAAGAAGATGATACAAAATATTGGGGTAAAAGTAATTCTATGATACCTACTCTTCTTGTAGGAAATAATATAGTTAATATTACAGCAAGCTCAATAATAACTGTATTTGCTATAAGATTAGCCGATGCTCTGCCTCATATATCTGGAAGCGTAATGGTTACTATATCAACAACTTTAATTACAATACTTATTATTATATTTGGTGAGATACTTCCAAAAGTTATAATGAGAGTAAATGCAGAAAAACTTATACCTTCCCTACTCTATTTTATGAAGGTTTTTTATTTTATATTTACTCCTATTACTTTTATAATGGATAAAATAACTACATTTTTAATGAATTATTTTGTACCAAAGAAATTAAGAAACAAAGAAAAAAAGAGTGCATTATCGAGTATAGAAGACATAACAACAATAATTAATTTAGGACATAAAGCTGGAATTATTAAAGGCTATACTCATGATTTGCTTACTGGTGTAATGGACTTTAGAAACAAAACAGTAGAAGAGATAATGACTCCTCGTGTGGATATGGTATGCATAGAAGCTGATACTGACATTAATGAAATTATGCGTTTAACAGTTGACACTGGTCTTTCAAGATTTCCTGTTTATGAAGAAACTATTGACCACATTATAGGTATATTTCACACAAGGGCTTTATTTAAAGATTATATAAAAAATAACGGAAAACCAAGCAAGATGAAAAAAAAGGCAATAGATTATATTATGCTTCCATATTTTGTACCTGAAACAAAAACTATTAGCAGTTTATTTAGCGATATGCAAAAAAGAAAATTGCAAATGGCTATTACAATAGATGAATACGGCGGCACTTCTGGACTTGTTACTATGGAGGACATTGTTGAAGAGATTATGGGAGATATTGAAGATGAGAGCGATAAGAAAGAAAAGGATTTAATAAAATTAAAAGGAAAAAGAATTATAGTAAATGGAACAGCATCAATCGAAGATGTAAATGAAGTATTAAACTTAAACATAGAACATGAAGAATATCAAACTATAGCTGGATATGTATTAGATAAATTAGATCATATACCTGATGTAAATGAAAGACTTATATTGAATGATTATAGAGTAAGGATAATGAAAGTTGAAGACAGAAGAATAATAGAAATGGAATTTACTCCTATAAATAGCATTAGAATATCCGATGTAAATAATATAAATAATACTGAAGTTAATGCAGAAATTAATACAGAAAAGGACGAGGAATAGATGAAAAAAATTATTAGTATATTATTTATATTGATGTTTCTTTTTTCATGCGAATCTAAAGAAAACAAAAAGAATAACAAAGAAACTATAAGAAGAGCTAAATTAGTTTTTACAGGCGATATTATGACTCACCCAAAAGTTGTAGAAGCTTTTGACGGTAATGATATACTAATAGATTTAAAAGATTATTTTCAAGGAGATATTGTATTTGCAAATTTAGAGTTTGTAGTAAATACTAATAAACCTCCAATGCCTTATCCTGAGTTTAACGGCTCTAAAGAATATTTAGAATATTTCTTTAATTATTTTAACACTTTTTCTATAGCAAATAATCATGCGTATGATCAAGGAGCTAAAGCAGAAACAGAAACAGTATCTATGCTTCATCAAAATAATATACTCACATTAGGAGGCTCAACAAACTCACCGTATATCTCTCCTATAATAACAAATATAAACGGCATACCAATATTTATATCAGCATACACTATGCTTGATAATGGATTAAGCCACAAAACAAATAAAGATGGTCATTTTTATTTTATGAACTTCTATCCAAAAAAAGATGATTTAGTAGAAAAAGTAAAAAGCGATATGGCTTTAGCAACAAACAATGAAATAAAAATAATATCATTGCATTTTGGTTATGAATACACAATAGCCCCAGAAGATACAACTATAGAAACAGCAAGAGCATTAATAGAAAATGGAGTAGATATTATAATAGGTCATCACCCGCATGTACCAAGACCTGCAGAAGTATATAACGGCACTAATAACAGCGGTATAATAATATATTCTTTGGGTAATTTTATTGCTAACCATAAAGGAAGATATCCGTATTTAGATATAGGCACTATTCTTTCATTAGAAATTAATGAAAACAGAGAGATTAGTTTTTCTTATATTCCAACCTATTATGCATTTTTTAGAGATAATGGTTTTGAGTTTGTAATGAAGCCTATAAAAGAAAATCCAAGCATTAATATGCCTGCATTATCAAGCAATTATGTTTATAGTGCTTATGACACCAATGCCATAAAAGCAGGCTATCAATTAATAAACAATTTTTACTCACCGCTTACAAACGAAAATGTGAAAGATATTTTTGTATTAGATAAGAAGATAGAAAATAACATAATGGCTAAAAATTGATTTTTATAATTATATATTTTAAAAAAATAAATACTGAAACTTAATATTTTAAATATATAATTATTCTCAATATTAAAGTAAAAAATGGAGCCTTTTTGCTTCTTTGTGGCACGCCGCCGGCACTCCCTTCGGTCGCAAAAGAAGTGGGGGT
>NZ_SRZM01000282.1 GCF_019402445.1 Brachyspira pilosicoli | reverse complement strand
TTTTTTTTCTTTTTCTATTTTTTTAGTATTTAATCTTTTAATATGATACTCCGCCTCAAACTCAAACAATGCTTCATAATTTTTTGAAAGTCTGTTTGACAATAAACCATTTGTTTTTGTGGCAGAGTTTATTTCAATAACGCATTTATCAGTCCCAAAAAAATTGCATCTAAACTTTTTTGTTTGATTTCTGCTAATGTCTAATGGATAAAAATATCCGTTTTTCTGTAATTGTTTTATTGGTATATAAATAATAGTTTCAGCTTTATTATTATATTCGTCCATAACAACATTAAAACTTTTTGCTATATAATATTTATCATCAATATTTTCTGTATCATAAACTTTCTCTAAATAAAAACATTCATTATCAATATTTGTTTTTATATTTTCAAAATTATTTTTCCATTCATCTATTAAATCATTAAAATTGTAATATTTTTTAATAGCGTTTTCAGTAATCTTTTTTACAGCTTCAATATGCTCTTCTACGCTCCACAAACAATTATAAATTATAAAGCAATCATAAATATCAACTTCTTCTTTACCGCTTAAATAAGCCGAGAGTTTTAATAAATATGCTATATGCTGCCATCTTCTGTCTGATACATATATATTAATATTCTCTTCATTAAACTTATCTATAGAAAGTTTTATATAATGAATAATATCAATAACAGTTTTTGAAAGTTTAATGTTATTTGCATTCTTTCTAATTTGCATCCATTCATCTGTTGATATTTTTAAGTTATTATCTATATCTACAAAAGAACTAAGTTCTGTGTTTTGAAGTATCTTTTCAAAGTTATATTTGTTTTTTATATTTTTTATATTTAAACGCATGATAAATCTATCATACAATGCTTCAAGACCTTGACCTTCTGGAGGAGTTTCATTACTTGCTGAGATTAATGCTTTTAATGGCACTTTTATTTCATTTACACCATTTTTAAATATTCTTTCATTTATTATAGTAAGAAGTGTGTTTAGTATTGCAGGGCTGCTTTTCCAAATTTCATCTAAAAAAGCAAAATCAGCATCGGGTAAATATCCTTCTATTTTTCTTATATATCTATCGTTCTTTAATTCTTCTAAACTAATAGGACCAAATATGTCTTCTGGTGTGCTGAATCTTTGCATCAAATATCCAAAGTATTTTGAATCTTTAAATGCATAAGATATTCTCTTTGCTATAAAGCTTTTTGCTGTTCCCGGAGGACCGTATAAAAATATAGGTTTTCCTGCTATGGCACTTAATAGAGTTAATGCTACAATATTTTCTCTCTCATAAAGTCCATTAGAAAGTAATTTTATAATATTTTCTATTTTTTTTGATATATCAGTATTTTTCATAAAACTCTCTCACTTGTTTAAGTATATCATAGCTATATTATTATTTAAAGTAATTATATTTTATAATGCTTAATTTACTTTTATATGTTTTTTTGATATAATTAATAAAAAAGTTAAATAAATCATTTTACAAAAATAGTTCTCTTATGCTTTTTTATATAATTGACGAATATATAATAATTAATAAATAAATTTAATAAGCCTATGCGGGGTAAATATGTATAAATATATATTACTAATATTTATAATTGGGTTGAATCTTCTTAATGCACAAACTTCTTTAAGCAATGATTATTCTTCTACAAATAGCTATAGTGAAAATGGATATATTAGAAATGAAGAAGAGGCAAGAGCGGCATACAGTTTTGCTCTATACTATAAAGAAAAAGCATTAGCAAGCGGAATACGTAATGAAGAGAGTATTAATAATTTAGAAAATGCAAAAGTTATATTTAAAGAAGTGCTAAAGTATATACAAGATGATGATATATATATTTCTCTTGCTGAAACTCATGAGGCTTTGGGAGAAATTGAGGAGAGTATAAAAATATATGATTCTCTTGTATTAAACAATCCTCAAAATATAGATATATTAATTAAGGCTGCTGAGAGAAACATATTTTTTGTGGGGGATTTAAAAAAGGCAAAGTATTATCTTGAAAATGCGTATGAGATAGATAGAAATTATAATGACACTTTAATATTATTAGGGTTTATTAATTTTAATGAGAGAGAGTTTCAAAATGCTGTTTATTATTTTGATAAAGTAAATACAAATAAGCCGGCTAGTAAGAATTATTTGCAGTATTATAATTTTTATTATGGAATGTGCAATTTTTATTTAAGCAGATTTCAAAATGCAATAGATAGATTAAACAAACTTAATTATGATTCTTTATCAGATAAAGATAGGCAAGATGCTGAATTTGCTGTAATAAAAAGTTATCAGGCATTAGAAAACTATGATGAAGCATATAGTAAAAGCTTAGAAAATAGTAATGCTTCTGTTTTAAGTGCTTATTTAAGTTTTATGGCAGATAAATATAATGAAGAATTATTCTCACAAATTAATAATAGTGTTAATATTCCGCAAGTATTATCTGTTATTATAGAAGCTAAAAATAATGGATACAGCAATGCTTTAAATATCATAGAAACAGATATAGATAGAGCAAAAATAGATTTAGATATAATTCAAACATACTATAAACTTGTAAATGAAATAGGAAGCAAAGAAGAAAAAATAAAAGCAGAGATGGATATTATTAGTTTTTATTTAATGCTTGGCAATATAGATGCTTTACCTAAACATATAGAAAACATTATTAATTATGACAGTAAAAATGAAAAACTCTACACGCTATATTTGCAAGCTGCTTTGAAATTTGAAGAGCAAAATAATAAAGAAGCTGCAAAAGAAATGCTTTATAAATATGCTTCATTAAAAAAAGGTAATATAGCAGAAAATGAATTAGTATCTTTAGTTATGACTTCTGCGGATATAGGCGAATATGATTTTGCTATAAAAAATATTGAAAAGTTTGAAAGACAAAAAGATTATTATAGTTATTTGAAGTCTTATGTATATTATCTAAATAATGATTTTGATAATGCTAATAACTTTTTAAACAAAGATTTAGAGTTTTTTAAAAAGAATAAAAATCTTAATACTAATGATTATAGATTAAATATACCTTATGTTACAGCACTTTCTGTTTCTAATACTAACTCTATTATGGAATATGCTAATTTTAAATATTCTATTAATAAAGATTCTGCTGAGTCCTTAAATAGTTTAGCTTGGGCTTTGATATATTTAAATATAGATCTAGATAAAGGTATATCGCTTGCTAAAGATGCTGTAAAAATAGAGCCTAAATCTCCTCATTATATAGATACTTTAGGTTTTGGATATTATTTAAAAGGCAACTATGATGAGTCTTTAAAATTATTATTAAAGGCAGCATTTTATGCAGATGAAACATCTAAGGCTGAAATTTATTCACATTTGGCAGATGTTTATTATGCTAAAAAAGATTTTGATAGTGCATTAAAATATTATAGAAAATCAATCTCTTCTATTTATAAAGATAGTAGTTTTGATTCTAAAAAAATAGAAGAGAGAATATCATCAATAGAAAATAATACAAAATAAGAGAGGTTATAAATAATGCTAAAAAAAAGAATAGTTTATATATTTTTATTTATATTTTCTGTAGGCACATTATTTGCTCAGAGTGAACAGGAAGTAATGAAAGAGGCTTTTGATAAGTTTTCAAAATCTCCATTTACTTCGCTTTATTCATCTGGTGGTGCTTTTTATAGCGGTGATGATTTAGACCAAATGCCTATGATAGTTAATTATTATAAAAATGAAAATAATAGTAAATATATGACAGCATTAGACGGGCTTTTGGGTGGAGTTATAATGGACGCTAAAGTTATTAACAATGAACTTACATTATACACTCAAGATTCTCAGGAGACTATTAAAAGAAACTTTAATACATTTGCATTAGAAGCTCCTATTATGCGTTTTCCTAAACTTTATGCTGATATATTAGATTATAAATTTATAGATTTAAATAAAAAAATAATAAGCAGCAATATAACATTAGGCAAAAATTGGCATACTCTAAAAATTGGCTACAACGACAGAGTTGATACTATAGTTTTTTCTGCTTCAACTTTTCGTGTAAGAAGTTTTTCTACTTCATTTATGGATAATGTTGTTAATGTTGAATTAGGTTCTTATACTACGGTTAATAATATACCATATCCTAAAGAGTTTATTATGAAGAGTAAAACTGATAAAAGAGAGATTCGATACAATGTTACAAATGTCTCTGCTGGTAATAATGCTAAAAATGCAGCTAAAAAATTAGGCTGGTAATATGATTTATGATGATTTATGTATTGAATTAGATAAATTATCTTTATTTAAAGATGATAATGATGATGTAAAAAAAAGAAAGATAATAGATTATGCATCTTTAGCTATGGATTATAATAAAAATATAAATATAACAGGTGCTAAAGATATTCAGACATTTTTAGATGAGCATATTCTTGATTCGCTTTTGGCATTAGATGTATTTAGAGATTATGATAATATTATAGATGTTGGAAGCGGGGCAGGTTTGCCTTCTATTCCGCTTGCTATAATGTATAATGATAAAAAGTTTACACTATGCGAATCTAAAAATAAAAAGTCAGATTTTTTAATTCTAGCAAAAGAAAAATTGCATCTCACTAATATAAATATTGCATCAAAAAATGTATATGAATTAAAAGAGAAATATGACACTATTACATCAAGAGCTTTTTCTGATATAAAAACTCTTATTAGAATATTTAAAAAAATAAAGACTAAAAATGCTTCACTAATAGCATATAAGGGAAAACTTCAAACAATAGAAGAAGAGCTTAAAGAGATTAACGATATACATAAATATGATGTTAATATAGTGAAGTTAGCTTCGAATGAAAAAGAAAGACATTTAGTGATAATAAGAGAGAAATAGTTATATGTTTAAAATATAAATTGAATATAAGATAATGGTTATATTATGATTTTAAAAATGCAGTTCTTTTGGTTCTTTTATA
>NZ_SRZM01000281.1 GCF_019402445.1 Brachyspira pilosicoli | reverse complement strand
TTTAAAATGAGCTATGAATATTTAGATATAAACTTTGGAGAATATTGTGTAGCTGTAGTTAATAGTAATAAAAAGAGAACTTCTAGCGATAGTGAATATAATGCTAGAAAGAGAGAATGTGATAATGCTTTGAAAAAGCTTAAAGAAAAAAAGTCTTCTATTAAATTATTATCAGATTTAAAGCCAAAAGATGCTGATTTTATTAAAGAAACTCTACAAAATAAAGAACAAAGAAGAGCTTTATATGTGTCTTCTGAAGAAGATAGAGTAAATCAAGCTGTAAAGGCTATAAAGAAAGGTGCAATTAAAGATTTAGCTACATTGATATCAAAAACTCATGATAGTTTAAGTAAATTATATGAAGTTTCTACAGCAGAACAAGATATTTTAGTGGAAGAAGCTTCAAAGATGGATGGAGTTCTTGGAGCACGTATGATTGGTACAGGTTTTGGTGGTGGTGTTTTAATTTTGCTTAAGAAAACTGAAGTAGAAAATGTAATAGAAGCTTTATATACTAATTATAAAGAGAAAACTAGAAGGGACGCTGATGTTTATATTGTAAAACCTACTAATGGCGTTAGAATGCTTTCTATTGAATAATAATTAATATATTGGAAAAATATTATGACATTATCTGAAATAAAAAATATTGTATTAGAGATTAAAGAGCAGACTGAAGTTTTAAGGGGGTATCTTTGACCCTGAGGCTATATATAAAAGGGTAAAAGAAATTGATGATATATCTTCTAAAGATGATTTTTGGAATGATAATATTGCTGCTCAAAAAATAATGAAAGAGAGAATGCTTCTTCTTGACAAGATAGAGCCTATTGAAAACTTAATAAAAAATGCTAACAATATTTATGAGCTTGTTGAGATGGCAATAGACTCTAATGATACAGAAATGGAAAAAGAATTAGAAACTGAATGTATAGAATTACAAAAGGTTTTTAATGAATTAGAGACAAAGAATTTATTTTCTGGAGAGTTTGACAGTAAGAATGCATATTTAACTTTAAATGCTGGAGCAGGTGGTACAGAGAGCTGCGACTGGGCTTCTATGCTTTCTAGGATGTATGTGCGTTTTTGCGAGAGGCATGGTTTTACAGTTGAAACTACTGATGAGCTTCCTGGTGATGAGGCTGGTATAAAACAAATAAGTTTTTATGTTCAGGGACTTTATGCTTATGGATATTTACGCTCTGAAATAGGTGTTCATAGGCTTGTGAGAATATCACCTTTTGATGCTAATGCTAAAAGGCATACTTCATTTGTTGCTGTAAGTGTTATGCCTGATATAGATGAAGATATTGAAGTTGAAATTAATCAGGCTGATTTGAGAATAGATACTTATAGGGCTTCTGGAGCAGGTGGTCAGCACGTTAATAAAACCTCTTCTGCTATAAGAATAACTCATATACCTACAAATATAGTGGTTCAATGTCAGGCTGAGAGAAGTCAGCATAATAATAAAGATATGGCTATGAAAATGCTTAAGGCTAAGCTTTATCAATTAGAAAAAGAAAAGCTTGATAAAGAAAAACAAAAAATAGCAGGGGAAAAAACTGATATTGCTTGGGGTAATCAGATTAGAAGTTATGTTTTTCAGCCTTATCAGATGGTGAAAGATTTGAGAACTGGTCATGAAACTGGTAATATGAACTCTGTTATGGACGGTAATATTGATGAGTTTATATCTGCTTATCTTAAACAGCAAATAAAAAAATAATTATAAAGTATTTCTATAGTTATACGATTATAAAAACAGTATTGAAATTTATTAAAACATTTCAATTAAATCTTAATGAAAAATGGAATTTATAATCAATGTCTAATAAAAAGTTTAATTTAAAAATTGCTACTATTGCTTCTTGGGTACTATTATTTTTCGCTTGGATATTTTTCTATGCAGTTACACAAAGACCTACTGCTATTTTTTGGGTTGTATTAGCTGTAACATTAATACTTACGGCAATTACCGTTATAATAGAAAAAAATAATATAATTTCTCTATTAAAAACAAGATTTGTTCATAAAGCTTTTTTTGGCATACTTTCTCTTATTATAATTTTAGCCATTTTAGTAGGGCTTTATATTATAAGCATAAACTTCCCTATAAGATTTGATTTAACACAAAATAAGTCTTACACAGTTTCTCAGCAAACTATGGATGTAATTTCTAGAATAGATAGTCCACTTTCAATAGTTGTTTTAAGGTCACCAAGTACAGACCCAACTTCTGCTGATTGGCGTTCTGATTTATTATTAGACCAATATCAAAGATTAAGCAAACATATTACAGTTGAATATATTAACCCAATAGAAAAACCTTCTGCTAAAAGTAAATATCAAATGACTCAGGTTGGTGAGATAATTTTTAGTTATGGTCAAAGTAAACAGGTAAGGGTATATAGAAAAGATTTAACTACTCAATCTAAAGTTACTTCAGAGCCTTTATTTGTTGGTGAAGAGAAATTTACTCAAGCTATATATACGTTATTAGAACAAGAGTCTTATGTCGTTTATTTTACAGTTGGTCATGGAGAAAGACAGCTTCAAGACAGAGGAGGCGAGGGATTATCTTATGTTAAAACTTATTTGGAAAATGAAAACTATAAAGTAAGAGATTTAAATATTATATTAGAAAATATTCCAACAGATGCTTCTTTAATTGTAATAGCTTCTCCTGTTGAAACATTCAGCGATTTTGAAATTGAGAAATTAAATAACTATGTAAAGACAGGCGGTAAATTGCTTGTACTTTATGATAGTTTTATGGATAGAAGTAATTTTAATTCTAATTTAGATGTATTTTTATCTGATTGGGGATTTAAGACAAAAAATGATTATATAATAGACCCAGTATCTAGTGTTGTTATACCTGTTAATGTGGTTCCTCAGTATACAGCTCATCCTATAACTCAAACTCTAAAAGAGGGTAATGTATTTGCTTGTTTAGTTGTAGCAAGAAGTATTTTATCTGGAGAAAGCAAATATAGCGGAAGTTTTGAAAATATAATCACTACTTCTCCTCAAGGTTATGGTAAAGAAGAAGCTACTTTTGATTTATCTCGTGCTAGATTTAACCCTAGAACAGATATTGCAGGTCCTGTGCCTTTGGCTATTGCTGGAACTTATGATATAGAGGGTAGAGATGTGCCTGCAAGAATTGTTGTGTTTGGAGATGCTACTTTTGCTCTAAATGCATATATCAATCCTGAGCAAGGTCAATCTGTAGATGTTGCTTTTGCTGGTAACAAAGATTTATTTATGAATACTGTTGCTTATCTATTAGAAGCAAGACAAAAGATAACTATAAGACCAAAAGAGGCTAGTATTAAAAATCTTACTCTTACAACAACACAAACTAATTTTATTAGATATGTTGCTCAAATTGGTTTGCCTTGTTTGTTTGGTATATTAGGTATTCTTATATGGTTCTTAAGAAGAAGATAATAAATATAAAGGTTGTTTAATTAATATAATATGTATAATATAAAAGCATTATATAAAAAATATTCATATTATATTAATTATGCTTTATTAGTATTTATAAATGGTATTGCTAGTGTATTAAATTATGTTTCTTCAATTTATGTAAATAGAAGTTTATCAATATCGGATTTTGCTCATTATAATGGTATTATTAATATATATTCTATAATAGTTCTCACAGTATCTAGTTTTAGTTATTATATAATGCATAATTATAAAGATGATGAAGATGCTAGGAGTTATTGGGCTTATGGATATATTATTGCTGCTGTAATATTTATATTATATATATTATCTATACCGCTTATGGATATACTTTTTAATATAAGAAGCTACATTTCTCTTTTTATAATATCTATTGGAATATTCGCTAGTATTTTAACTATAGTGTCGCAATCGATATTAAAAATTAATAATTATATAGCTTATGATTATATTGCAAGTTTAATAGCAATATTTATAGCAAAAATTTTACTTTTGGCATATTTTATTATAACATCTCTTACTTTAGAAAAAGCTATTATATCTGTAACTTTATTTTGTATTTTATATTTAATTATTAATTTAATTGAACTAAAAAAACTTAATCTTCCTTATTCTATTTCTATAAAAAAAATAAATACATATTTCTCTAAGCAAAATTTATATATATTTTTAACTTACATAATAAATATTGTTATAATAAATTTTATATTTAATTGGATATCATTAAGCGATGTATTAATGGCTAATAGATATTTAGATAAAACAAGTGCAGGTTACTATTCTACAATATCATTAATAATAAAAATGTTTTTCTATATAGGAACCCCTGTTGCATCTGTGATGTTTTCTTATATTCTAATAGCTAAAAAGGATAATAACAAAAATAAAGAAAATAAAATACTTTATTATTCAATACTACTTTTTATATTTGCTTCTATTTGTTTGTCAGGATTTTTAATTGTGTTTGCTAAACAAATAGTACTAATACAATTTACTAATAGGTATGAGGCTATTATTCCATTAATACCACAAGCTGCAATATTTGGCTTTTCTTTGGGGTTTACTGTTATTACATTTAATTATGGACTTGCTTATAAATTATTTGCTCCTTTCTATGGATATTTAGCCATATTTGCTTATGTATATTTTTCTCTGAGAAATGGACTAAGAACTTTTGAAAATTTTATGTTTATAATGAAAATATTTTTTATAGCATTGCTTATATATAATATTTTAATAATATTAATACATAGAATAATATTAAAAACTAATAAAAAGTAGAAGAAAAAATTATTATTTAGCACCTTTTGATATAAGTAACTTTTCTATTTTAGTATTATTTTTTTCTTTTGCATAAACTAATGCTGTGTTTCCACTTTTATCTTTAGCGTTGATATCAGCTCCATATTCTATCAATAACTGTGCTATTTCTGTATTATCAGTAAAAATAAACCACATTAAAGGTGTAGCATTTTCTAATTTTATATTTTGTCCATCATATTTTGCAGTAAATTTTGTATTAATATCAGCACCAGCATTTATTAATAACTCAGCTACTTCTTTATTTTCATTAAGTATTAAAGGAGTAAAATTTTTCATATATACTCCATTTCCATTTAATGAAACCTTTATGTTTACATTAGCTTTTTTTTCTATAAGTATTTTTGATATTTCTGTTCTATTATACGTTATAGAATATATTAAAGCTGTAAATCCTGATTTGTCTTTTATATTAATATCCGCACCTTTTTCTATAAGAATCTTTGATATTTCATCTTGCTTAAAAATAATAGAAAATATTAATGGTGTAGCACTATCTTCTATTTTGGCATTTATATTAATTTTCTTATCATTTATAAAATTCGAAACTTCTTCAATATCACCAGATGCTATATACGATAAGAATTCTGCTTCATTTTGAGCTTTTCTTGGATATAGTGCATTAAAACTAAATAAAG
>NZ_SRZM01000280.1 GCF_019402445.1 Brachyspira pilosicoli | reverse complement strand
TTTTTTAGCTAGATTGCTTATTTCTTCTAAATCTTCTAATTGAGCTTTTTTTATTTCAAAATCATTATTGCTGAAACACATTCATAATTCTTTGAAATGGCAAATGATTAGTATCTTTAATAAAATTGCCGTTTTTATAATATCTCAAATAAGGAATAAGATCATTTTTCCATTCTTTTTCTTTGAAGCTCATAAACTCTTCATAAAGGTCGCTTTCATTATATATACATATAAATACAGTTAAGTCTACATCACTATTTTGCTCATTAGCATTTAATTCTCTTTTTAATCCTCTCCAATCTCCGCACCAATCTTGTGTAAATACAGCAAGCACATTTTCTGAAACATTTTTAACATTGCTACTTACTTCTTTATTTTCTATAATATATTTCATTTCATTATCATCTATTGTTTTAAAAGTAATCATAATATCTCCGTTTATATTTAATTAATTAATAATATAGCATAATAATATTTTTTATCAATATATTATGCTTTCAAATTTTTCTATTACCTCATTAGGTTTTATCACTTCTCTGCATTCAAAAGTGTTAAGAGAGCATTTTCTGCCGCCGCAGATGCAGGCTTTATTATCTGGTTTTTTTTCTATTATATGGCTGTTAACACCTATTGGGAGATTTATACCGGCGGGTGTGGCAAAATATAAAGCCAAAGTAGGTATACCCACTATTGAAGCAACATGCATAGCTCCAGAATCATTGCCTATAAAACCATCGCATAAACTTAAAATAGCTGCTATATTGTCTAGTGAAGTATATGGTATAATTGGTTTTTCATTTAACATAGAAGATATTTTATCAGATATTTCTTTTTCATTTGGAGTTGTTATAAATAAAGCTATGGCATTATGCTTATTTGATAAATAATTTATAACTTCTGCAAAATATTCTTCTTTCCAGATTTTACCGAAACTATTAGTAGCCCCTATGCCATATGCAAATATTTTTTTGTTTTCTGGGTTTATAGTTTTAATATATTCTTTAGCATTGTTTAAAATATCTTCTTTTATATGAAGCTTTATAATAGGACGAGGTTTGTTTATATTGATAGCCTTAAGCAAATTAACATAATAATCAGCAGTATGACACCACCTCACACTTTCTCTCTCAATCTTCTCAGTAAGCATAAAACTTCTATAATCTGCCATATATCCTATACGTCTTTTTATACCATGACCAAATATTCTAAAAGCACTTTCAAAAGAATTAGGAAAAAGCAAAGCAGCATCAAAATGATATTTTCTCAAAGCAGGAAATGTTTTTAATTCTATTACATCATCAACCAATCCACTTACAGTAAGTATGCCAAACATAGATTTCTTTGCTAATACAGTTATTTTTATGTCTTTATATTCTTCTTTTATTAAATGTATGGCAGGCAAAGACATCACTATATCACCAAGCCAATTTGGAGCATGTATTAATAAGTTCTTCATTTCTTTCATTAAGATATATCCAGCTGCGAAATAAACTCTTCATATTTAGCTATAATGCTAATACATACATTTCTATTCATAACAAGTTTATTAGTTTTTCTAGTATTAATAAAATAATCATAAAGCATAGCAAAATCATTTCCATAAAAAGTGTTAAGCCAAGTATCCCTCGCTTCATCTATAATAGAAGTGTTTTTGCATTTTATTATATAATAACTCAATTTCTCTTCTTTATCTTGAACAGATATAACAATCTCTATCTCATTATCATTTATTAAAGTAATTTGATCTTGTATATATGTTTTTTCTATTATATTGTCATTATTTTTTATAATAAACTCTTCTTTATCTATATTATGATTAGAATAATAACAAGCCTCTTCAAATATTATTTTCACTATAAATGGTTTTATATCCAAATTAATGGCTTTGGTTTCTATTAAAGTTTTGGCTAATTTATCTACTCCTGTATCAAGAAGAGTTAATGTAAGTTTATTATTATCATCTATTTCTATATTCTTAATAATGCCTCCATGCATCTGATTAAGCCCCAAATAGTTTAAAGATTTTCCAAGCCTATTTGAGTTTGATAAAATAAAGTTTCTATATATTTTCTCATCTATATAAACATCATCAAAAACTTTATCATCTAATATAATAGCATTTTTATCAGCTCTTATTTCGTATTGATTATAAAATATAGTTTCGTATATACTAGGAGAAAGCAAAGGTGCAAGCTCATATAATTTTTTATTACTATAACAACATTCCATATACTAACTTATATAACATTTCCTATATTTTTTATATCATATTCTATATTAAATAATTCATATTTTGTTTTTATGTTTTGTTTAATTAAGTTATTATTAACACAACTGCATACAACCTCTATATTTTTTTCTTTAGAGATTTGTTCTGCTATCTCTTCGCCTCTTATAATATCTTCCAAAGTAGTATCATTCATAAGATGAGTATTATTTACTATTCCAGTAACATTTAATGCAAGTGTAGACTCTATTGATATAAGATGACCTAAAGCAAGTTCAAATGTAGAGTTTTCTTTTCTGTTTGCATTCAAAACAAAAAATACATCGGTTTCATCTTTTTGAACATTATCTCTAAAAGTTGCAAAAGACAAACTTCCAACAGAGTTTCCGCCCATATCTATTATTCCTACAATATCCTTATTATTGAATATAGAATAAACTTCAGCAGACACAGCTGGTAAATCTGAACCAGATTGAGGAAGGTATGTACCTATTACTTTTATATCTTTATCTTTTAGAGTTTGAGCATGTTCTCTTGAACGAAAATAAGGATTAACAACATCCAAGTCTGCTATATATATTTGTTTGTCCGTTTTGTTTCTTAAATAGATGGCATAATTGATAGAGAATGTTGTTTTCCCCGATCCATAGTGCCCACATATTATAGTTACTCTATTATTTTTTATATTCATAACCACCTACATTAAAAAACTTTTTTATACAATGTTTCATATTATAATATAA
>NZ_SRZM01000028.1 GCF_019402445.1 Brachyspira pilosicoli | reverse complement strand
CTAACACAATGATTAAAGATGTATTTTATTTTTTGTTTATAATAGTTTCAAAGACTGTAATAGATTTAATTAGATTATTCGGAAATGTTATAATATTTGGATTTTTGCTTTATTTCATTTCTTACACAACAAGAAGATTATTTGCAAAGACTTTAGGAAGCAAGGCAGAATTATATATAACAGGCTGGATAGGCACTCCAATACATGAAATTTCTCATGCTTTATTTTGTATTATATTTAGGCATAGAATTGATGATATAAAACTTTTTAATACAAAATCTGATACAATAGGTTACGTTCTTCATAGTTATGATTCTCGCAGTTGGTATCAGCAACTTGGGAATTTTTTTATAGGCATAGCACCAATTATAGTTGGAAGTTTTATTGTTTATTTGCTTTTTATACTTTTACAGCCAGAGTTAAAAGAGAATATTTTTAATATACCAAAGATAAATTACAGCAGTAAATACGGCATTTTTTCTTTTGTTTATAATGAGTTTTTTAATATATTTAATTCAATTTATTATATATCAAAAAATATAATAAATAATATTCTTCTTAATTCTTCATTAAAGCAATTAAGTTTTTGGATATTTCTTTATCTTTCAATATCAATAGCTTCGCATATGGAATTAAGTCCTGCAGATATATCGCATGCATGGAAAGGTGTTATTGTATTGTTTGCTTGTATTCTCATTATAAACACTTTTTTGATACTCATTAAAATATTATTTAATATAGGCATACCAAAAAACGTTTTAATATTTATAAATAATTGTATTGATGCTTATACGCTTTTATTAATATTTTCTTTTATAATATCAATGTTTAATATGCTAATTTCTTATATAATATTAACACCTATTAATTATATTAGAAATGGCTATTTACTTAATCCTTTTAGCATTAGATAATTTGTTGAAAAAAATTATAATACTAATATAATAAAATAAAAACAAATTTAAAGAGGATATATGTATTTAGAAAACATTAACTCTATAGATGATTTAAAAAAACTTAGTGTAGAAGAGCTTCCAATTTTAGCTTCAGAGATAAGAGAGTTTTTAATAAAAAGTGTATCAGAGACAGGTGGACATTTAGGAAGTAATTTGGGTGTAGTTGATTTAACTATAGTTTTGCATTATTTATTTAATTCTCCTAGAGATGCTTTTATTTTTGATGTTGGGCATCAGGCTTATACGCATAAAATTCTCACAGGAAGAAAGAATAGATTTAACACTTTAAGAAAATATAAAGGTTTATCAGGCTTTCCAAAAAGAGAAGAGTCTGAACATGATATAGAAGAAACAGGGCATTCTTCAACTTCGCTTTCATTTTCTTATGGAGTAGCAAGTGCCAAAAAGATATTAGGCTATAGCGGAGAGGTTATAGCTATTATAGGTGACGGTGCTATGACAGGAGGAATGGCATTAGAAGCTATGAATAATATAGCACATACCGACAAAGATATGATAATAATATTAAACAACAATGAAATGTCTATTGGTAAAAACATAGGTGCTATTTCAAAGTTTTTAAATACTACTTTAAACGACAGCATTATTCAAGATGCTTCATATAAATTAAAAAATTTAGTTTCCACACTTCCATTTGGGGATATTGCAAATGAGTTTATAGATAGAGGAAAAGGTGCTATAAGAAGTTTTGTTGCTCCTGGTATAGCATTTAGCGGGCTTGGATTTAAATATTTTGGTCCTGTAGATGGTCATAATTATGAGGAGCTTATTGAAACATTTGAAAAAGTGAAATCTATACATGGTCTTAGAATTGTTCAGGTAAATACTATAAAAGGCAAGGGATATACTATAGCAGAAGAAAACCCTACAAAGTTTCATGGTATTGCTCCTTTTGATATAGAAACAGGTGAATTAAAAAAGAAGTCATCAAAAACTTTTTCTAATCTTGCTGGAGAATGCATAGTAGATGCTGCAAAAGAAGATAAAAGAATAATTGCAATAACTGCTGCAATGGAATCTGGAACAGGGCTTACTGAATACGCTAAACTTTTTAAAGACAGATATTTTGATGTAGGTATAGCAGAGCAGCATTCGGTTACATTTGCTGTAGGTCTTGCAGAGAGCGGACTTATACCTTATGTTTATTTATATTCAACATTTTTGCAGAGAGCTTATGACCAAGTTATACATGATGTTGGTATAATGAATGCTAATGTTAAGTTTATGATTGATAGAGCTGGTTTGGTGCCAGAAGATGGAGATACTCATCAAGGTGTATATGATATTTCATTTTTAAGCATTATTCCAAACATAGTAATAATGGCTCCTGTAGCTGAAAAAGATTTTAAAGATATGTTTATAGCTTCTTATAAATATAATGGTCCTACAGTAATGAGATATAATAAGTCTTCTATAAGAGAATGCGATAAAAGTATAATACCTGATAAGTTTGAAATTGGTAAGGCTCATATTATTAGAGAAGGCAAAAAAAATTGCATTATAAGTTATGGACAGA
>NZ_SRZM01000279.1 GCF_019402445.1 Brachyspira pilosicoli | reverse complement strand
CGTAGCAAAAAGTTGCAAAAAGTACAAGTACAAAGTTAATACAAAATCATAATAATTTTATATGTAAGATAAATCATTGAATTTAATCACACCTAAAGGGGACTTCATCAAATACAGCCTTTTTGCTTCTTTGCGGCTGCAAAAGAAGTGGGGTTCGGGGGTTAGTCCCCGAAAGAAGTAAAAACATAAAAAATAAATTTTTACAAACTTAAAAATTTTTAGTATATTATTACAAATATAATGCATTTCTAAATGCTTTACAATTTTGTTTATTTCTGTATAATAAATTCTAAATTTAAAAATGGAGAATAATTTGATGGCAAACATTCAAAAAAAATATATAATACTCTCTTCTATAGTTGTAGTTCTAGCAGTAATTTTAATACTCACAGTTACATTAAAAAATAAAGGATACTCTCTGCCTCAATTTAAAACTATTAACACTCAATTAAGCGAAATCACTATCACAAGAAATGGAAATGAAACAATTACAATAAAATTTAATGATAATAAATGGACAGTAAATGATAAATATAATGCTGATGCTAATGCAGTAGAATCAATAACAAATGCATTTAATAATATACAGCCAGTAGAATTATTATCCAGAGGAAGCGATGAAATATTAGATAAATATAGCCTTACAGATAATGAAGCTTTAATTGTAAAAGCAAAAGATTCTTCATCTAAAGAAATTAGAAATATAAAATTTGGTATGAAAGCTAATTTTGGAAACTTAGTATATGCACAAATTAATAATGATAAAAATGTTTATTTGATTGGAAATACTCCTATTAACCCTAAAGATATATTTGATAAAACTGAAGATGACTTGATAAATAAAACTATATCGTCTGTAAAAATAGATGATATAAACAAAATAACTATATCATATAATAATAATTCATACACCATAGAAAAAACCGATTCTACTAATTGGACTAAAACTTGGAATAATAAAAATATTGACCAAAATGATATATATACTTCTTTATATTCTATTGCCAACCTTGAAGCAGATGGTCTTATAAAAGATGATACCAAACAAAAATCTAATTTATTATATAAAGTAGAAATATATACTTCAGATAATAAAACTGTGACTTATAATATATATTCTAAAACAGATAATTATGAAATAGAATTGCTAAACGATAATAATAGATATTATCTATTAGAATCTAGTTTCCAAAACTTAGAAGAAAAAATAAACGATATAATAAAAAATTAAATATCCTCATCTAATGTTGCACTAGTAACAAAATCTCTATTTAAGAAATATAATGAGATTAATACTTTAAAATAAGTATCAAAAAAATAAAGTATTATCATAGATAAAAAATAATATAATACCCCCTCTCTTGTATCCATTGGTGCAGATGGGAAAGTAATTATGAATGCATTTTGAAATAATACTATAAAAGCAAGTATAGATAAAGATTTAAAAAACTTAGGTTTAACTAAAGAAAAAGAATATTTAATGGCATCTATACCCCAAGTATGTCTTAAAGCACATATGTTTGTGGTGAACATAAATAAAATCATAAGTATTATGCCTGGAAATATAAAGAAAGAAAGCCCAAAGAAATATATAATTATTGTGATAATTGAAGTTACTAATATTGGAATTATCATTTGAAAAGTTTTAATTATTGCATATGAGGCACTTCTAATTTTATCATAAATTAAGCCCTCTACTAGTAATGCAATTGATACTGTAGCAATAATATCTAAAAACCAAGATAAAAATAAATTAATATAAAAGCCCTCATTAACTTCATTTTGAAACCAATTTACAACATCTTGAACTGTCTGTATTTTTGTTGGGTCAAACATAGTGGGAGGAAAATATACAGTTGTAACGATAGTCGGCATTGCACATAAAAATCCAACTAATAAAAAATTAATAAAATTATGTCTAAAAATTGAAAATGATAAAGTAAATAAATCTACTACTTCAAAATCTTTTTTCTCTAATGCTTTTCTTAGTGATAGCATAATAATCCTTAAATAAAATAATAATAAATTATATATTATAAAAAATTAAATACAATTTTTATTCTAAGCCATATATTTTAAAAAACTCACTTAATATAGTATGCATTATTATTCTTTTTTTATCGTAATCCAAATTACGAGTAAGCTCTATTCCATATGCATCTATTCCTTTTTCTGTGGCATAATAGGTTATTGTTGTTGGCATTGGATAATACATTTGCTTGAATTTAAACTTCATAGGCTCTATTCTTGAATTGATATTATCAAGTACATTTTTAACATTATTATCTAACTTTCTGGTATCATATATAATAGAATCTCCAAAAAACTCCTTAAATCCATTGCCTTCATGAAGTGTAAGTACAACATCTATATCATATTCATCGAGCATGTCCATATATTTTTGTGCTAATTTATCTGTATCTGTTCTATTAATCTTTTTATCAAAGAATCTATTATTAATATCTTGTCCTTCTATAGCACGAGTATTTAATCTATAAGCCTCAGGTACTGCTATAGGTATTATAGTTAAACTACCCTTTTTTATAGGCATATTAAGTCTTTCTATTGCCACATCAGTACCAACTCTCTCACTTCCATGCGGAACTATTAAAAATACATTAGGTCCTTTTTTAGGATGCACTATTCTGTATATTGTAGTTTCATTTTTACTGCCTTCTAATATAGTAAAGTTATATCTCTCTATACCTTCGTTTAAATGGTCGTTCATCTCTATTTCTAATTGTCTTGATACATTCTCTAATAAAGTCCTTTCATTTTCATTAATATTATAAGGTCCATTCATAGAAGAGTTTATTAATGTTTTATTAAAAGGCTCTAAATAATATGAAATTCCTAATGACCCAACAGGCTCGATTTTTACAGCATTGTTATGGCTTAATACTGTCATATCATTATCATAAGAAATTATAGCAAATGATTTGCCTTTGAAACTGTATGCTTTATCATCTTTTGTTAATGTTATTTTTACTTCATCATTGTGTTTGCTTTTTATATATATATACCCAGAATGAAGGGTAAATTGATTGTTTTGAAATGTTAATTTAGACTGTGGCATTAATATTATAGATTTCTCGCCATTATCTATTACCATATATGAAGATTCTTTTGTGGATATTGAAAAATAATCATCAGGAAAACTTTTTTTTATATCTATATCAGAATGCTCCTTATTTACAATAACAGAAGCCTCTCCCTGTCTTGATATCACCTTAAAATTATTAGCAAATAGTGAATTAATAGTAATAAAAAGTATTATAATTATTTTTCTCATTTATTTTACGCCAATTTTTAATTTACTCTATCCTTTTTATTGTCGTTTAAAAATAAAAATGCTTTAAATAAAAAGTTTTTACATTTTTCATTTAAAGCATTCTTTGATTTATATATGTATTAGTGATTATTATTTAGTATATGTTAAATCTTCAGATGATATGATAGTTGTTTTTTTATTGTATTTAGCAGAAATAGGTGTTCCGTCTTCTTTTAATATTATTTCAAGCATATTATTATAATCTACATAAATAAAATTTAATTGAGTTACATCTTCAGTAATTTGGGTATTAGATGTATTAATAAATACTCCACTATATAATGGACCATAAAATACTGCATAACCTAAATGATTTTTATCATCTTTTGAAAGTTGAAAAAAAGATGCTGGTATTTTTACTTTAACTTTATTATCCTCATAATATGTAACAAATGTTCTTTCTATTTTTACACTTCTTTTATCAGCTTTATATTCACCTTGAAAAGAAGGCTGAAAAATATCTTTAGGCTCTGGGGCTTTATCTATCATTCCAATTATTATTTGTGATGTGCTTTTATTAGTTACATAAACATATCCCACTGTTTCATCATCATAAATAGGAAAATGTATCTCTCCAACCCAAGTACCATCGCTTATTATATAACCAAAATATCTATCATAATATTGATTATCTTCTTTTTTAGGTTTACTGTAAATACTATCTTTTTTGAAATTTACTGTATTTTGTGATTGACCATTTGATATTACTAAACCGCTTACTCCTCCATCTTTTATAGTAACATCAACTGCTATATTACCATTATCATCAGTATTAAAAAATGCCCAAGTTCCGTTATATTTACCATCTATACCTTTAACTGTGAAAGATGATGTTGTAATAATTCTTGCATTATTATCTGTATCATATAAATTAGCATCACTAACAGGATTTGTTATGTCATTATTCTTTGAACTACAAGCTACAATAGTAAAAATGAGAATACAAATCAGCAAATATTGTAATTTTTTCATTATTTTGTTTCCTTTTAGGTAAATTATTTTTACAATATAGTTATATATTGTGCGTTGATTATACAATATTGTTATAAAAATAGCTAGCACTTTTTTATATACCCCGCCCTTTATACTTATTGCATAAAT
>NZ_SRZM01000278.1 GCF_019402445.1 Brachyspira pilosicoli | reverse complement strand
TAACCTGTGCTGCTGTTGAAGCCAATATCAATATAGCCCTTTCAGAATATTCTGCTTTTACATCGTTTATTAATTCTTCTGATATTATCACAGGAGTTTTTGTTATAGCAGATATATATTTTAATGCTATTTTCTCTTTTTTTGATAAAGAAAGACAATTATCTATATCTTTATTTTGTAATGCTTTAATTTCTTCATCTGTTACATTTTCTTTATCATATTCAAAACTATTCATGTCTATACAAAAAGGACAAGATACATCTATAGATATTTGTATTCTTATAAGTTTTAATAATCTTCTAGGCACTTCTTTGTCATCATGCGTAATTAAAGATTCCATTATACCAGAACTAATAGCTGTTTTTGGATTCCAAGCTAAAACTTTTGCAAGCAGTAAATCTTTTTTTACTTTTTTGCTTGCTATCCATATTGGAAATCTTAAAAAAAATGGTATCCTTTTAGGAGGATTAATATATGCTTTATCTTGAGATTCAAAATAATTGTTTTTATCTTTAATATTAAATTTAAACATTTTATATTTCCTTTTATCCTAAAAATATTAAATCTATATTTATTTGTGTATTAATATTAAATGTTTTTTTTACAATATCTCTATATATTTCAAGCTGTTTTGTATATTTATCTTCTTTTTCTTTAGAGTATTTTGTAGTTTTATAATCCAAAATAAAATATTCTTCGTTTGTATTTTTTGTAATTATATCTATTTTAGCATTGATAATTTGAGTTCTATTTTCAACTAATTTTCTATTTTGAAACTTATGCTCTCTTGAAACAATTACTTCTTCTGAGTTTATAATATTTACTATATGTTTATTATTTATAAAGTTTGTAAAATATTTATCTAGCCTTTTTCTTAAATCTTTTGCATCATAATGTTTATTTTGTTTTATAGTATCATTTTTTATTTTTTCTATATAATTATCTTTGTGTAATTTGTATTCATCAAAATCAAAATGTTCAAGCAAATCATGCATTAAAATACCCATATCCATTGCTTCTATTGTTTCAAGATTATCAAGGTCAAAACTTTTATCATCATCTAATGAAATAGAAATATTTTTATTTAATAATCTGCTAATAACACTTTTATCAAAATCTGCTTCAGGTAGCTCTGAAGGATTAATATATTTTATTTTTTGAGTTTTCTCTTCTATAGTACTATTTATATTTATAGAATCTATTTTTTTATTTATTTTTTCTAAATTGTTAATATATAATTCATTTAAATCATAATTAGTATTTTTTGATATACCATAAGAATAATAATCTATAAACTCATTAGTATTATCATCAATATGAACTAAATCATCTGTTTTATTATTTATAGACTCTTCTATATTAAAATGATGATAAGCCTCTATGTAGTTTCTATACGATTTAGGGTCATCAAATCTTTTATATCTATCCTCACCAGATATTATCAATCTTTCTTTTGCTCTTGTTAAAGCAACATATAATAGCCTTTTTTTTTCAGATTTATCTGCTAAAGAAT
>NZ_SRZM01000277.1 GCF_019402445.1 Brachyspira pilosicoli | reverse complement strand
ATTAAGCTTAATATATTGGCAGAAGTTTATGCTTTTGATAATAGAAAAACAGCTTCTATTGAAATGGATAAATTAATGGCTAAGTATTCTCAAAAAATAGAATATATTATTGCTAGTGATGATAATATGGCATTAGGTGCTTTAGATTCTATTAAGAAATTAGGTTTTAACAATGATAGCAGAATGCTTAATTATATACCAATAGTAGGAATAGGTGGCACACCAGAATATTTAGAAGCGATAAAAAACTACTCTGTATTTGCTACAGTAATGCAAAATCCTTCTACGCAGGCTGAGGTTTTATCCAAGGTTTCATTAAATATAATAAATAATAAATCTCCATTAGATGGCACAACTTTGAGTTTTGAGAATAATAAATATATTTTTGTGCCTTATATACCTGTAACGATGTTTAATTTAGATAGGGCTATTGAAATTTATAAATAATATTTTTACAAATAGGAGTAATTTTATGAACAAATTTATTTTTTCATTGCTATTATTTTTATCTATTTTGTCTAGTTGTTCATCGAAGAAGGTTAATGATTCTAATGATAAGTCAATAGATGTTGCTGTGGCTATATATAGATATGATGATAGTTTTATTTCTTTTATGAGAAGGAATATTGAAACTTTCTTAAAGACTGATAATGTAAAGTTTACTATGACTGATGCTGAGAATGACCAAGTTAAGCAATATGACCAGATAGATGCTGCTATACAGAGAAATGTTGATGCTCTTGCTATTAATTTAGTTGATCCTTTGGCTGCTAATTTGGTTATAGAAAAAGTAAAACCTTCTAATATACCTGTAATATTTTTTAATAAAGAGCCAAAAAAAGATGATTTATTGAGTTATGATAAGGTTTGGTATGTTGGTACTAGAAGTGTTGAATCTGGTGATATGCAAGGAAATATAGTATTAAATGCTTGGCTTTCAAATCCTTCTTTGGATAAAAACAAAGACGGTAAATTGCAGTATGTTTTGCTTAAAGGTGAAGAGGGGCACCCAGATGCTGAAGGAAGAACAGAAAGAGTTAAGGCTATATTAGAAGAAAATGGTATTATATTAGAAGAGTTAGAAATGAATAATGCTAATTGGGATATACTTCAGGCACAAACTTTAATGGATGCTTGGATAAAAAAACATGAGAACAATATAGAGTTTATCTTCTCTAATAATGATGCTATGGCTTTGGGAGCTTTGAAATCTATACAAAAAGAGGGTTATAATATAGGCGACAGCAATAAGTTTATACCAATAGTTGGAGTTGATGCTATACCTGAAGTAATAGAAGAGATAAAGAAAAATGCTATACTTGGTACAGTATTACAAAGTCCTAAAGATCAGGCTAAGGCTATAGTTGATATGGTTATGAATGTTGTAAATAATAAAGATGTACTTGATGGTACTGGTTATACTTTAGATGAAGTAAAAGCAGTGAGAGTTCCATATAAGGCAATAACTATAGAAAACATTAATGATGCTATGGATGCTTATAAGTAAATAATTTATAAGAGTTTTTTAAGAGGCTTCTTTTTAAAGGAGTCTCTTTTTTATGTTTTTATATTTTTAATCTTATTAGCCCTACTACTTTACCTACTATAGAAACTTTTTCTTGTATGATAGGAGGATATTCTTTATTTTCAGCAACCAATTTTATGCAGTCTTTTTCTTTAAAAAATCTTTTAATAGTTATCTCTTCATCTCCATTATCATCTATTTTAGCTACTACAATGTCTCCATTTTGAGGCTCTATATTTGAAGGATTAACTAATACCATATCACCTTCTTTTATATGAGCATCTATCATAGAATCACCTTTTACCTTCATAAGGAAATTATTTTCATCTTGTGCTATAGATTCTGGTAATGGAAAAAAGTCTTCATAAGATTCGTCAGAAACGTCCATTAAAAGACCAGCCTTAACTTCATTTGTAAGTAAAGGTATTTTTATAAGATTCTCTCTTTTTTCTGTTGTATTTATAGGTACACTTCCTCTTGCTCTTTTACCTGTCTTTTTTACATAACCTTTTTTTTCTAATGCTGTTAAATGTGTTGTTACAGCTGTTGGAGAGGCAAAATTAAAATGAACCATTATTTCTTTTACTGTTGGAGGATATCCATTTTCATTCATAAACTTTTGCAAAAAATTTAATATATGTTTTTGCTTGTCTGTTAATTCTGTCATATTAGACACCTCATATATATTAGTATAATATTTATTATTATACTATACAAAAATATGATGTCAATATTTACAAATTAAAAATAACATTTTCTTGATATATTTGTTATAATGTTATACAATATTTATATTATAATAGGAGTTATTTATGTCTATAATAAAAGAAGATATAATTAAATTATTAAATGAACAATTAAACAAAGAGCTTTATTCTGCTAGTCTTTATTTCAATATGGCTGGCTGGTGCGATAAAGAGGGATTAAAAGGATGTAGTCAATTCTTATACGGTCATTTTAAAGAAGAAACAACTCACTTTGAAAAGTTTAGAGATTTTATTAATAAAGTTGGCGGACAGGCTATTATTACAGAGATGAAAGCTCCTCAGAGTAAATTCAAATCTGTAGAGGATTTATTTAAAGCTGTATTAAAACATGAAGAATATGTTACTTCTTGTATTAATGAATTAGTTGGTAAGGCTATGGAAAGTAAAGACCATATTACAGTAAGGTTTTTAGATTGGTTTATACAAGAGCAGCTAGAAGAAGAAGAATTATTTAATGAAATACTTAGCAAAATTAAAATGCTTGGAAATGGAAAATTGGAAGGAAGAGATCTTTATACATTTGACGGTATTATGGCAGATTTTGATTCTAAAAAACATTCTGCTTCTTCTAATGAACAATAATAAAATATAAAATAATAAAGTGAGGGTATATGTTTCATAAGTTTTTAAATATTTTTAGAAAGAAAGATAAAGATATACCCTCTTCAAATAGGATTACTGTAGATAATTTTTTTAATTATGATAAAGAAAATCCTTCAGAAATAAGAGCAGTTAATTTAACTAAATTTTATGGCAAAAGAAAAATAATAGAAGATATTTCTTATAGTGTAAAACAGGGTGAGGTAGTCGGACTTTTAGGACCTAATGGGGCTGGAAAGACTACTAGTTTTTATATTACTGTTGGTTTTGTTACAGCTACTAAGGGTAATGTTTATTTAAATGATATAGATATTACTAAGCTTCATATGTATCAGCGTGCACAGCTTGGTATAGGTTATTTACCGCAAGAGGCTTCTATTTTTAGGAAACTTTCTGTTGAGGACAATTTACTTTCTATACTTGAATATAATGATGCTTTAACTCAAAAAGATAGAATGGATATTACAGACAGACTCCTTGAAGAGTTTAATATTACGCATGTAAGAAAACAAAAGGGATATACTCTTTCAGGCGGTGAGAGAAGAAGATGCGAGATAGCAAGGGCATTAACTGTAAACCCAAAATTTATTTTATTGGACGAACCATTTGCAGGAGTTGACCCTATAGCAGTTATTGATATACAAAATATAATAGCTTCATTAAAAGAAAAAGGACTTGGCATATTAATAACCGACCACAATGTACGCGAAACTTTAAGGATTACGGATAGGGCATACATAATGGGTAATGGTAAAATATTAGTTCAAGGAAGCCCAGAAGAGATTATAGCAAATCCTCTAGCTCGTAAGATTTACTTAGGTGAATCTTTCAGTATGTGATATAAGCTTAAACAATTATATTTTCAATTGTTAATTTCTTATTTGTAATGTCTTTGTTCAAGCTCTATAAACACTTCGTAACTTCCGTATTTTTCTACGACCGAAGGGAGTCCTTCAGGGCGACTAAATTGAGTCCTTACTGTATTGGAACAAAGAAACAAAAAGAGTATATTTTTAGTATAAATAAAATACTTTAATTAAATATAAATCATAATTAATATGATTTAGTATTATTTTTTTTACTTGCACTTTTTAGTTCTTTTGACGAAGTCCGCACTGCGAGCTGCGGGAAAAAGAACAACAAAAAA
>NZ_SRZM01000276.1 GCF_019402445.1 Brachyspira pilosicoli | reverse complement strand
TTTTTTTGATACTGCTTTTTTCACTTCTTTTTTAACAGTATTTTTTACAGCCTTAGCAACTTTCTTTATTTCTTTAGTTGCTTTTTTTACATCTTTTGAAGCTTTTTTTACTGTAGAAGCTGCTTTTTTAGCATCTTTTTTAATCTCTTTCTTTACCTCTTTTTTAACAGCTTTAGCTGCTTTTTTTACTTCTTTTTTAACACTTACTTTTTTGTTTTTTGTAGAAGCATTAATTATACCTTGAGCAGCAGCAAGTCTAGCAATAGGCACTCTGTAAGGAGAACAGCTTACATAGTTAAGTCCTATATCATAACAGAACATAACAGTAGCAGGATCACCTCCATGCTCACCACATATACCAACAGTAAGTTTTTTGTTAGTAGCTCTTCCTTTAGTAACACCTATTCTTAAAAGCTCTCCAATACCTTCTTGGTCTAATGATTGGAAAGGGTCTTTTTCGTATATTTCTTTATCAACATAGTCTTTTAAGAACTTACCAGCATCATCTCTTGAGAAACCGCCTCCCATTTGAGTTAAGTCATTAGTACCAAATGAGAAGAACTCAGCCTCTTGAGCAATCTTATCAGCAACTAAAGCAGCTCTAGGAACTTCTATCATAGTACCAACTTTATAAGCAACTTTATCTCCTACTTTAGTAAATACTTCATCAGCTATTTTGATAATTCTCTCTTTTATCATTTTTAGTTCTTTTAGAGTACCAACAAGAGGAATCATTATTTCAGGATGAACATCTACGCCGTTTTTCTTAACTTTTACAGCAGCTTCAATTATTGCTCTAGCCTGCATGTCGTAGATTTCTGGGTAAGTGATACCAAGACGACAACCTCTGTGTCCGAGCATTGGGTTAAACTCATGTAGAGAGTCTCTAATAGTTCTTAATTTGTCAAAACTAACATTCATTTCATTAGCAAGCTCTTGTAATTGAGAATCTTCATGAGGAATAAACTCATGCAAAGGTGGGTCAAGAAGTCTTACTGTTACAGGATAACCAGCCATAGCAGTAAATATACCTACAAAGTCTTCCATTTGCATAGGGAATAAACTATCTAAAGCATCATCATAAAGTTTTCTTGGTTCTTTATAAAGTTTTTCTAATTCTTCAACTAAATCAGCTTTGCCAATTTTTTTAGCTTCTTCTAATTTTTCTCTTAATTGTTTAACTTCTTCAGCAACAAGTATAAGCTGTCTTACACTTTTAATTCTGTCAGCATTGAAGAACATGTGTTCAGTACGGCACAAACCAATACCTTCAGCACCGAATTTCCTAGCAATTTGAGCATCATTAGGAGTGTCAGCATTAGTATGAACTTCGAATTTCTTTTCTTTTCTTTTTTCATCAGCCCACTGCATAAGTTTTCTGAAGTCTTCAGACATATCTGCCTCTTTAGTAGTAACCTGTCCAAGCATTACCTCACCAGTGGAACCATCTATAGAAATATAATCGCCTTCACGAACTACAGTATCATTAACTTTCATAAGTTTTTGACTGTAATCAATATCTAATTCACTACATCCAGCAACGCAGCATTTACCCATACCGCGAGCAACAACAGCAGCATGTGAAGTAGCTCCGCCTCTTGCAGTTAATATACCTTCAGCGGCATTCATTCCCTTAATGTCTTCAGGGCTAGTTTCTATACGAACAAGTACAACAGATTCTCCAGCCTCTTTCATAGCCTCAGCCCTCTCAGCAGCAAATACAGCCTTACCAACAGCAGCACCAGGAGAAGCATTTAATCCCTTAGCAAGTACTTTAGCAGTTTTCTTAGCATTAGGGTCAAACATAGGGTGAAGCAACTGATCCAAATCAGCAGGATTAACTCTCATTAAAGCCTCTTCTTTAGAAATAATTTTAGCCTCAGCAAGTTCAACAGCAATCCTTACAGCAGCAGCAGCAGTTCTCTTACCATTACGAGTTTGAAGCATATAAAGTTTACCTTCTTGAATAGTAAACTCCATATCCTGCATATCTTTATAATATTTTTCTAATTGATTTTTATAGCTTACTAATTGTTTATAAACATCAGGCATAACTTCTTCAAGTGAAGGATATTTAGATTTTCTTTCTTCTTCGCTTTTACCATTATTTTTAGCCCATTCTTTACTTCCATCTAATGTAATTTCTTGAGGAGTTCTAATACCAGCAACAACGTCTTCACCTTGTGCGTTAATTAAAAACTCTCCGTAGAATTTGTTTTCACCAGTAGCAGGGTTACGAGAGAAACATACACCAGTAGCAGAAGTATCTCCCATATTACCAAATACCATAGCCTGAACGTTTACAGCTGTACCTAAAAGACCTCTTATATCATTTAACTTTCTGTAAGCTTCAGCTCTAGGATTGTTCCAGCTCCTAAATACAGCATTAATAGCATGCCATAATTGTACTTTAGGGTCATCTGGGAAAGCTTCGCCCATTTCTTGTTTGTACATAGCTTTATATTTTTCTACTACAACTTTTAACTCTTCTACATCTAAATCAGTATCTTTAACTTCTTTTTCAGCTTTACCGATTTTTGGTGCTATTGCTTTTTTTCTTTCATCAAGAATTTCTTCAAATTTGTCATGATCAACGCCCATAGCTACATCGCCGAACATTTGAATAAATCTTCTATAAGCGTCCCAAGCAAATCTAGGATTGTTAGTTTTTTTAATAATTCCATTAACTACATTTTCGTTTATTCCAAGATTAAGTATTGTATCCATCATACCAGGCATAGATATAGCAGCACCAGAACGTACAGATACAAGAAGAGGTTTATCTGCATTACCAAACTCCATTCCCATAGCCTTTTCTAGTTTTTTGATATTTTCGTCAACTATCTTTTCTAGTCCTTTTGGATATGATTTGTTTTTTGAATAATAATCACATACTTCTGTTGTAATTGTAAAACCTGCTGGAACAGGTACTTTACTTTCTGTCATTTGGGCAAGACCTAAACCTTTACCGCCTAACAATGCTTTTGTCTCTTTAGCTCCTTCAGATTTACCATTACCAAAGAAGTAAACCATCTTTTTTGTTGCCATGATAATCTCCTACTATTGTTATTTTTATAAGTTTTTATTTACATTTTTATAAAAAAATAAATTTTTTCTTATATATATAGTATAGTTTTATTTTTTTGCTTGTCAATTTTTATTAAAACAAATTACTAAAAAAAGTAATATTTAAAAAGCTAATTTATTTAATTTATTAAAATTTGAAATATTGATTAAATTATAATATATTATTATCTATGAATAATTTTGATAAAATAGTGTATGAGAAGATAAAAAGTTTTTTTCTTTCGTTTTATAACAACTTAAATAATAGTAAAGCAGTAGTTGTTGGGCTTACATTTGATTTTAACAATAAAGATAAATTATATACTATAGACGATAACTACAAGATAATAAAAGATAATATTCAAAATCCATTGTCTGGATATTCTATATCAAACTTGATTGTGTATGATAATAAAGTATTTGAATATAATGAAAGTTTTAATTTAATTATAGATGAAGCATTTAATAATAACAATCTATACGGTATACCTTTATATATTCCAGATGCAAATAAGAAAGTTAATAAAGCCTTGTTTCTAGATAGAGATGGCGTGCTTATGGAAGATGTTGGTTATATTGGAGAGGTTGAGAGAGTAAAAACAAAAAAAGAGTTTATAGATATAGTAAAATATGCCAACGAAAAAAATTATATCACAATAGTAACCACAAATCAGGCTGGAGTTTCTTACAACTATTATACTAATGATGATGTGAAGAATGTTCATAACTACTTGTATGAAGAATATAAAAAACATGATGCTGTTATAGATGATTTTTATTATTGCCCTTATCATATAAAAGGAAATCTTGAAAAATATAAACTTCTTTCTGTACTAAGAAAACCAGAGGCTGCTATGCATTTAACAGCTTGCAAAAAATATAACATAGATTTAACTTCTTCTTTTATGATAGGGGATAGGGATAGCGATATTATAAAAATACCTTTTTTAAAAACTTTGCTAATAAAGACTGATGTATATGATATAGTTAATACTAATAATATAGTAGAAGTTAATGAAATATATTCATTTTTGGTATAGCGTATACTAAAAATTTCGCCTTATATTGTGCGAATTTCATCAAAGAAGTAAAAAGTGCAAGTGCTTTATATTTTATGAATAATATGTAATACTAACATTTTAAGCTAATAAATGCAGCCTTTTTGCTTCTTTGTGGCGACAAAAGAAGTGGGGGTACGGGGGCAAAGCCACCGCAAACAAAAAACTTAAAAAATATTTTTGACAAAATATAGTTGTTTAGTTATAGTATAACAATTGGAGATTTTTATGTTTGAGCTTTGTCATAATTTATATGTGGGAAATGACCATGATTGCAGTGTTTTTGATGGTGCTATAGTGCATGCTTGTCAGAGCTGTTTTGTAAGAGGTGTTAATGGTGCTGTTGGAAACAAAACTTTTTATGAAAACAATGACGATTTGTATTTAAACTTGCTTGATATATCTAGTCTTTCCTATGATTATGCTTCTCCGATGATTAAAAGGTCTATAGATTTTATAGATAGAAAAATTAAAGATAAAAAAGTTTTGGTTCATTGCAATTTTGGTATGTCGCGTTCGCCTTCTATATGTTTGCTTTATATGGCTAAGAAAGGTTATATTAACAATTCTTCTTTTAAAGAGGCTTCAAAAGACTTTCATAAAATTTATAATTATTTTTCTGCTGGATTAGGAATGTATAGATACTTTGATAGGTATTGGAATGACATAATGCAATTTTAGCAAATAGTTAAAAATGACCATTTACTTTATATTAAATAAAATATAAGATATAATTATGAGTATTTTAATTAAAAAAAATGTTTCAATAATATGTGCTATTATATGCATAATATGTGCAAGTTCAGCCATTGCTGTATTGGTAGGGCTTTTAATAAACTCTAAAACAGGTATAGAGATTACTTCTTTTTCTCTTTATTCTAGTTTTTTAATAATATTTTATATAATTAATGCTATATATCACTTTTTCCCTTTCAACAACAAGGCTAAAAAAGTATTTTATATACTTTCGCATGCTTTTTTTATTATGATGATATGGGGAGTTTATATACCGCCTTGTTTGATATCACTTCAAGATGGTTGGGGCTGGAGTTTTTTTGGAGTTATTACTGGGCTTTGTGTGCTTGGTATTACTTTAAGAAGTGTATTTAGCTATAGGTGGAGAGGATTCACAGAAACCATATACTACTTTCTTCTAAATTGGGTTTGGCTTATTGCTATACAAAAAATTGCTTTGGCTGTTGGGGAGTATGGTGCTATACTTTATTTAACTGCTTTTCTACTTCTAAATATTGCTATGGTGTTTTATAGACTTGCTATGTATGAAGTTAATAAAAGATATACTTTATTTCTTCCACTATTTTATTCTCTTTTAATTTTGTCTAATATATGTCATGCTGTTTTTATGTTTAGATATGTTGCTAATATAGTTTAATATTTTTTAAGGAGATTTGTTTATGATTAATGAAAAATTTACTGAGTATATTTTTAACTCTATTAAAGAAAATTGGGATATTAACGCTTTTTGTGATTATGGTAAGGATAATTTTGTAAAATATTCTGATGTGGCTAAACATATATTAAAAATGCATACCATATTTAAAAGAATGGAGATATATAAAGGAGACAAAATTGCATTATGCGGTTCTAACTCTGCTAATTGGGCTTTAACTTATTTATCTATAGTAAGCTATGGTGCTGTAGTTGTGCCTATATTAGTTGATTTTGCCAAAGATGATATTATTTCTATATTGAATGATTCTGGCTCTAAATATCTTTTTATGGATAAAAACATAATAGAAAAGATTGACAAAGAAAAATTTAGTTTTTTAAATAGAATATTTTATTTGGACAGTTTAACTATATTCGACCATAAAAATGATTTAACAGAAGAGTATAATGAGATTCTTGATGTGCAATTAGAAAATTTTAGCAGAGAAACTTTTTCATTAAACATATTTGAAAATGACACTTTGGCTACTATAATATACACTTCTGGTACTACAGGTTTTAGTAAAGGTGTTATGCTTAATCATAATTCTCTTGCGGCTAATGTAAGATTTGCAATAGAGAATATGCCTATAAAACCAAATGATCATATACTTTCTTTTTTGCCATTAGCACATGTATTTGGCTGTTTGTTTGACTTTTTATTTCCTTTTTCCAAAGGTGCTTGTATATATATGCTTAGTGCTATACCTAGTCCTAATATTTTGCTTAAGGCTTTTGATGAGGTAAAACCAAACTTAATACTTATGGTGCCTTTAATTTTGGAGAAAATTTATTTCAAAAAATTAAAGCCTACGATAGATAAGCCTATAATGAAAAAATTATTAACTTTGCCTTTTATATCTAAAATATTAAAAAATAAAATTAGAGATAAATTAACAGAATCTTTTGGTGCTAACTTCCATGAGGTAATAGTTGGAGGAAGTGCTTTTAATGAAGAAGTTGAAAGATTTTTAATGGATATAGGTTTTAAGTTTACTGTTGGTTATGGTATGACAGAATGTGGTCCTCTTATTAGTTATGCACCTTGGGATAAGCATGTGGCAAGAAGCTGCGGATGCATAATAGACACATTAGAGATAAAAATTGATTCTAATAGCCCTGAAGAAGTTGGGGACATTATGGTTAAGGGTGAAAACGTTATGCTTGGCTACTACAAGAACCCTAAAGCTACTACAGATGTTTTATCTCGTGATGGTTGGCTTAGAACTAATGATTTGGGTGTGCTTGTAGATGGAAAGAGAATATTTATAAGAGGAAGAAGTAAAAATATGCTTCTTGGACCTAGTGGACAGAATATTTATCCTGAAGAGCTTGAAAGTAAATTGAATACTATGCCTTATATATTAGAATCTTTAATTGTTCAAAGAGGAAATAAACTTTGTGCTTTGGTATATTTAGATGCTGAACAAGTTGCAAATCTTAACGATGAAGAGATAAAAACAAAATTAGAGGAAGTGAGAAATAATCTTAATAAACTTCTTCCAGATTTTGCAAGAGTATCTAGTTTTGAAATACAAAAAGAAGAGTTTGAGAAAAATCCTACTAAAAAGATTAAAAGATTTTTATATAAATAAATATTTGGATTTTTATAATGAGTTATGTTTTAAAATCTTCAAACAAAATTCCTAAATTTGGAATAGGTACTTGGAGAATGGGCGAGAACGAAAGTAAAAAAAGTGTAGAAATTAATGCTATATATTATGCTTTAAAAAATGGAGTAAGGCTAATAGATACTGCAGAGATGTATGGAGAGGGAGGAGCTGAGATAATAGTTGGAGAAGCCTTAAAGAAAGCAAACATAAAACGAGAAGAGCTTTTTATAGTTTCCAAAGTTTATCCTCATAATGCGGGTAGAGATAATTTATTTACTAGTTTACAAAATTCTCTAAATCGTCTAGGTCTTGATTATTTGGATATGTATTTGCTTCATTGGAGGGGGCGTATTCCTTTAAGAGAGACAGTTGAATGTATGGAAGAGGCTAAAAAAGAGGGGCTTATAAAAGATTGGGGAGTTTCTAATTTTGATATTGATGATATGAAAGAGCTTGAGAGTATAAAAAACGGAGATAAATGTGCTGTTAATCAGGTATTATATCATTTAGCTTCAAGAGGTGTTGATTTTGATTTGGCTTCTTATATGCTTGAGAGAAATATAGTATTAATGGCTTATTGTCCTTTAGCACAGGCTGGAGATTTGGGAACAGATTTATTAAACAACAATGTTATTAAAAATATAGCAAAAAAACATAATGCATCTCCAAGTCAAATAGCATTGGCTTTTATAATGTCTTTTGATAAGAGAGTACCCATACCAAAAAGCTCTAGCGAAAAACATATATTAGAAAATATTAACTCTCAAAAAATAGTATTAGATAAAGAAGACATAGAGCTTTTAAATAAAGAGTTTCCTAAGCCTAACAGAAAGATGCCTTTAGATATAGTTTAAAAATAATTTTATAAAAAAATTAAAAGGTATGTGTAAATAATGTTTAATATAATTGATATTGAAAATTGGGAGAGAAAAGAGCATTACTATCATTATTCTAATGTTAATCAATGTACTTATAGCATTACTTTAAAATTGGAAGTACAAAATATAGTAAATAGTTCTTTTAAATTTTATCCTACAATGATATATTTAATATCAAAGACTGTAAACGATATAAAAGAGTTTAAGATGTCTTTTGAGGATTCTAAACTTGGATATTATGATATTGTAAATCCAAGCTATACTATATTTAATAATAATGCTAAAACTTTTTCATCTATATACACAGAATATAATGATGATTTTAATTTGTTTTATAATAATTGTATTGAAGATATAAAAACTTATAGTAAGAGCACATCATTTTCTCCAAAAGTTTGTAATATAAAAAATTTATTTAATATATCATCTATCCCTTGGGTATCTTTTGAGGGTTTTAATTTAAACATCAATAATTGTTTTGATTATTTGCCTCCAATATTTACTATAGGAAAATATTATAATGATTCTAATAAAATATTAATGCCTATTGCTATACAGGTTAATCATAGAGTTTGCGACGGTTATCATATAGGTTTATTTGCAGAGAGTTTGCAAGAAAATATTTTTAATCTAAAAAAATAGATATATCATCATACCATTTATTTATATAATCTTTTAACTCATCGTATTTTATTTTTCCTTCTATAAAAGCGTCTCTATGCCATGGAGAAATCATATTTAATATTTTATCTATATCATCAGAAAAGTTATTAGAGTTAATATCTTTTATTAATGATTCCAATTTATTTTTTAATAATTCTTTATTTTGTTTTTCTTCTATATATTTGAAATCTTTTAATTGTTTATTAGAAGATTTTTGCATATTATAGATATTTACATTTTTTATTTTTGCAGATTCTTTTGTGAGTGTAAAAAAATCTATATTCTTTGATAAATCATTAACCAAACTTTCAAAATGATTTTTATAGCTTAAAAGAGAAGAGGAAGTGTTTCTCAAACAATCATCAAAGCATTTTATTTTATTATCATCATTTAATCTTTTATATTTTTTTGTTTCAAATGTGTTTATTTTACTACTTGTAATAAAATCTAGAGCTATTGCATTTGAATATTTTGAATGGCTCTTATCATCAACATGACAGAAATCGCACCCAGCAAGAAGAATATATTTAGGATTTAAAAACTCTGCTATTCTTAATGCAGGCATTATAACGCTTCCTTCCATAGGAAAATAAATATTATCTTTTGTATCATATAATATTTTTTCAAGGCTTTCATTGTGCGAGAAAAAAAACTTTCTTTCTTTTTTTATGCTGTTTACTGGGTATGATGTATGCGTTGTAAATAGCAATATGCTCTTTTCTTTAAAAAGACTTAATATATGTATTAGAGAATAAAATCCTCCGTCTGTGGATACTACTGCATTTGGTTTTATGTTGTTATTAAGAAGTGTGTTTAATGAATGCGATACTGATAAAACAAAATGGCTTTCTGATAATTCTTTTATTTTTTCTATGTAGTTATCTATGGAAGCTCCTGCTGATACTAAAAGAAGAGGTGTTTCTTTATTTAAATAATTTTTAAAGCTTTCTATGGAATTATTATTATGCATATTATAAATGATGTTTCTTGCCCATATAGGAGCAAAATAATAATTTGATGTAAGAGACATTAATCTCTCTTTTATAATATTTGATAATTGTATTGTAATATTATCATAATAGTTTTTATTTTCTTCACTAACATTAGAAGCTCTTATATGCCTTATAACTACAAGCTTTTTAACATTATCTTCTTTAATAAAATTATTAAGAAATAATAAAACATCATTTTCTTCTGACAATATAATTATTCTATCAGTATATTTTATCTCTATATTTGAAAGTATAAGTTTTAATAACTCTATATCTTTTTCTATTATTATAGCTTTATTTTTATCGTTTAATGACAAAAAATAATCTATATGATAAAAAGAAGCAATAGATAAAAATATAGCTGTATAATCTGTATTTTTTATATACTGCTCTATTAATCTTTTAGCTTCTTCTATTGGTGCATAAAGAGATGTGAGAGCTTTATTTTTGTATGATACACTTATTAAATTGTTTTTATTAAACTTTATTTCATAGTTATTATTATCATTAACATTTTCAAGTTTTTTTATAGTATTTATATTATATTTATTTAGTGTTAAAGCTTCTATATTTTTTTTTAGAATCATTTTCCGTCTTTATACTCTCTTATAATTCCTCTCACTCTAATAGTAAGACCATATAATTTTTGCTCTGCTATTATAACATCTAAAGGCACTTGATTATATTTATCTTTTGATATTAAAGCATCTGTACCATATTTACCATTTTCATATACTCTAACAGTTTCTAATTTGTTTCTTTCCAATTTTGTTTTTAATTGTCCGCCATTTTCTATTACAAATCTAATATCTTTTTTTAGGTTTTTTCCCTCAAGCCAATTAATAGAAAAAGTTCCGATATTTTTATCAACAAACCTCATAAAAAATACCAATGATAAAGCATCAAAAGCCAAACCATCATAAGTGATTTTTTCATCAGTTGTTCTTTTATCATTATAAATAAAATATTTTTCTTTATTGTTAAATTTTAATGTTTCATAATTAGTCCAATCTCCCTCTTTAGCATCTTTAGTTAATAGTAAAGGAGTAAAATCATTTGTTGCTACCCAAGCTTCAAATACATCGCTTACTTTATAAACAAGATTAGCAGCTCCTGTGCTATATACATGTGCATATAAATGATAAGCAGGAACACCGTCTACATTGCTAATAGCTAACACCTTAGCTTCAAGCACTCCAACTTTTCCGCTTATATTAAACTCAGGCACCTGTGCTAAAACATCATATTTAATATATTCTCCAACTTTGAAAGTTTGATTATAACAAAAAAGTATATTGGATATTAGTATTGTTAGTGTTAAAACGTATTTAATCATAAACATTCCTTTTTTATTAGGTTTTATAAATTTATTATAAAATAATAAAATAAAAACACAATTATAAAAATATTTTTATTCGTTTTTATTATAATTGACTTTTAAGTATATTACAGATATAATAAACTTTATGTATAATGTAATAATAGCAGGTTCTACAGATTTTACTTCAGATTGTATTTTGCAATTAATGAAACTAGATAATGTAAATATATCAGCAGTAATTTCTACAATAGACACAAAAAAAGACAGAAAAGGCAATATTATTCCTAACCCCGTAACAGTTACAGCATTAGAAAATAATCTTAATTTACTAAAGCCAGAAAATATCAACAGTGATGATTTTTATAATACATTAGTTGATTTTAATGCTGATTTTTTTATAGTTGTAGCGTATGGTAAAATACTTTCAAAAAGAACATTGTCTATACCAAAAATAATGCCTATGAATATTCACGGTTCACTTTTGCCAATATTAAGAGGAGCAAGCCCAGTTGAGCATGCTTTGCTTTATGGGTTTGATAAAACAGGCACTACATTGCAAAAAATGGATTATAAACTTGATGAAGGCGATATTATATTGCAAGATGAGTTTAATATAGAAAGTAATTGGCAATTTAATGAGCTTTATGAACAGATTAAAAAAAGTGGAGTTTGCATCTTAAAAGAGTTTTTTGATAATGTTGATAAATATATATCTAATCTAAAAAAACAAGATGACAGCAAAGCTACTTATTGTACTAAAATAAAAAAAGAAGATGGAAGGCTATATTTTAATAAAAGTGCTTTAGAACTTCATAATATGACAAAAGCATTTGTACGTTGGCCTGTTGCTTATTGTTATTACAATGATGTTTCTATAAAAGTTTTTAAAAGCGAATATAAAGAAAGCAAAAATAGCAGTAGTGATTTTGGTAAAATAGTTTATATTGATAATGAAGGCATACATGTTCAGGCATTAGATGGAATATATATTATAAAAGAGCTTCAGAGAGAGGGTAAAAAAAGACAAAGCGTAAAAGAGTTTTTATGCGGTAATAAATTAAATATAAATGAATATTTTAATTGATATAAAATAAATGGAGTAATAATTATATTTATGAAAGAGTTATTTAAAAAAATTAAGTCTAAGTTTAATAATTTTTATAATACTTATATAAAGAAGTTTATGAATAAAATACTTCCTAAGGGAATATTAACAGAAGATAAATCTCTTTTAGTGATAAAAAGGCTAATAATTTTTGCTATATTTTTATTTGTTTTACAGGGTATAATAGTTTCTATTGTTGTTTTTATAGTTGTGAAAGCTGGAGGAGAGTCTTTTGTACTTCCAGATGTACAGGGAGTTGAAGCTTTTGAAGCTTTTAATGTATTAGCTAAAGAAGATATGAATTTAAATATACAGTCACATTATTTCAAAGATTATCCATTAGGTACAATAGTTAGTCAAGAACCTAAAGGTGGAATGAGGGTAAAAAGAGGAAGAACAGTTTATTTGGTTGTAAACGTACCAGAACAGGCTTTGGTAAAAATGCCAGACCTTACAGGAAAATCTTATGATGAAGCTGTTAGTATAATATCAAATGAAATTATATCAAAAATACCTAGTGTTACAATACTTCCAAAAATTGATGATAATAATTCAGCTTATGATAATAATGTAGTATTATCTCAAGTTCCTAATGCTAATGAAGTTATAGGAATCAATACAGAAATCATATTAACTGTTAATAACAAAACAGAGTAATATTTGTATTTTTTTATTATTTTATTATATTCTCTATATATAAAAATTATTAATTGCTAAAGAAATGTAGTTTATTTCCGATTTTTACGAATGGACGAGGTGTATTGTGGAAAAACGAAAATGTGAATTTTGTCATAGTGATGAATATAAACCATATATAAAAACAGATTTAGTAAGTTATAGTAAATGTTCAAATTGTGGACTTATCTTTCAAGACCCTATTATTACTCAAGAGGAAATAGATGCTATATATGATGATAATTATTTTGAGTATGAAGTAGCAAATCATGATAATTTTTTTGCATTGATACAGTTGGCACTAAAAGATATAGGTTTTGAGAGAATAGAAAATGAACTTCCAAACAAAAATGTTTTAGATATAGGATGTGCCACTGGTATGACTCTTAATTATTTAAAGAGCAAAGGCTATGATACTACTGGAATAGAAATTTGTTCTGCTTCTGCAGAGTATGCAAGAAAGCATTATAATTTAAATATTTATGAGAAGCCTCTTATAGATGTTGCTTTTCCTGATGATTATTTTTCTTTTATACATTTTTCTCATGTTATAGAGCATGTGCCAAATCCTGCAGATACTTTAAAAGAGATTTATAGAATACTTGCTAAAGGAGGATATTTAGCAATAACTACTCCAAATGCTGATGGAATGTTTGCTAAGAAATATGGAGGTAATTGGAGAGCTGTGATGCCTCAGCATTTATGGCTATTTTCAAAACCTGTGCTTTCAAACTATTTAAAACAGGTTGGGTTTAATATAATAAGTGATTTTTCTTGGGGAAGTATACCTATAGAGAAAAAACCTAATAAGATAATAAAGAAGTTTTTTGATAAATTTGTGAAAAAATTTAATAAAGGCGATGTTATGCTTTTCTTATGCAAAAAGTAATTTAATAAAAGGAGAGAAAAATGACTAACAGTAATCTTAATATTGACAAAAGTAACTATGAATTTGCATTTGATGATTCTATTGACATAAGAGAAGTATATGACAAAATTGTTGATTCTAATAGTGAGGATCAAACTTTATATGATGAGCTTTTAAGATATTATGTTGTACCTGGAGTGCAGATATTAAAATCTATATCAAAGAGAGAAGGTATAAAGGCTAGTAAAAATGTAAAATTTGACAAGATGACAGGTGTATATAGAAGCACTACTTATGGTTATGTTTCTTATAATGGTTTAAAATCTGTATCAGTTATTCCTGTTATTAATGTTTCATATAAATGGAGAGGTGTATTAGTACTTCCTCCGCAAAAAGAAGCTAAAAGGCAACTTACTCTTGAAGAGATACAGATGATGATTTCTGAGATACCTATAAAGCTCATGGTAGATTATGATAAGATTGCTGAACTTGTAGAACGTAATATAAAAAATAATGAAGGAATTTGTTGTGTATTTGTTGAGGGTAGAAAACCTGTTGATGGAAATGTTCAAAAAGTTGTTTTGGATTATGATTTATCTATAGGTACAGGAAAGAAATCTGAAGATGGTTCTATTGATTTTAAAGAGAGGAGTTTTGTACATAATATAGATGCTAATGTTCAAATAGCACATTTTATTCCAGAGAAGCCTGCTGTTGATGGACTTGATATATATAATGAGATTATAGATGCTCACTTTGATGAGGATACTTGTTATAAGATAGGAAATAATCTTAAAGTTGATGATGATGGTATTACTATACGAAGTGCAATTAGGGGAATACTTGTAAATAGCAGTAATAATACTTTATCGGTTAGCGATACTGTTGAAATAGATAAGGTTGATTTATCCACTGGTAATATAGAAGTTGATGGGTCTGTTATTATTAAAGAGAATGTTACTCCTGGTTTTAGTATAAAGACAGAGGGGAATATAGAAGTTTACGGAAATATAGAAGATGCTAAAATAGATTGTGGAGGGAATTTAATTGTTTCTGGCGGTATTATTGGCGGACCTGATAGCGATATTAATATAAAAGGAAAGGTTTATTCTTCTTTTATCAGAAATGCTAAGATTATGTGTAAAGATGATGTTATAAGTCAGCAGATAGTTAATTCTGATATATCTAGCAGTAATAGAGTTATAGCATTAGAAGGTAAAGGTGTTATAATCGGAGGTTCTGTTAAAGCTTTAAATGGTGTTTGGGCTAAGAGTATTGGTGCTATAAGTGAATCAAAAACTACTATAATGGTTGGTAGAGATCCTGAGGCTGATGCTTTGTTTAAAGAAATTACAAATACTTTAAAAACTAATAAAGAAGAAATTAATAAGATTAAATCATTGCTTGGTTCTGAATACTTTAGAGATCCAAGGGCATTCATAGCAAGAATAGCTCCAGATAAAAGAGAAGCTATAAAAGGAATATTAAAAAGAATTACTGATATAATAAGAGAAACTAAAGAACTAGAGCAAAAAAGAAATGAAATGGCTGAAGAGTTTGAAAGATTGTCTGGAAGCAGTATCACTTCTATGGAAGGTTTTTTCCCTGGTGTTACAATATATATATCTAATATAAGAAAGTATATTACAAATAAAATATCTGGTACAGAGTATTTTTATTCTAAAGAAAAAAGAGATATTTCTGAGAAAGCTCCTAAACATTTAGATGAATCAGAATATGTAAGACAAACTAATTAATCTTTTTTATCATTTACAATTTTTTTTATTTTGTTTATAATATTTAATTATAATTATTAGGAATATTATTATATGAAAGTAAAAGATATTATAAAAGCTAGAGTATTAGTAATTGGTGATTTGATGTTAGATAGATTTACTTATGGTGATGTTATTAGAATATCTCCAGAAGCTCCTGTACCTGTTTTACATGTTAATCATGAAGAAAACTATTTAGGCGGTGCTGGAAATGTGGCAAGAAATATTGCTTCATTATTAAACATGGAAGGAAGAGGCGATATAGGTATCATTGGTGTTATAGGAAATGATAAGTCATCAGAAACTATTATAGAAAGTATGCATAATTGGAATATATCTAATGCTGGTATAATAGTAGATGAAACTAGACCTACTATAACAAAAACTAGAATAGTTGCTGGTACTCAGCAAATAGTAAGAATAGATGAAGAGAATGTTGAGCCATATTCAAAAGACATTTATAAAAAAATAGAGAATGCTTTTTTAGATAGATTAAAAGAATATAATGTTGTTATTATAAGTGATTATGCTAAAGGGGTTATTACTAAAGAATTAGCAAAAAAAATTATAGACACTTGCAACAAAAACAATATACAAGTATTAGTTGACCCAGCTATAAAACATTTTTCTTATTATAAAAAGGCTACTTTAATGACCCCAAATTTAAAAGAAGCTGTGGAAGGTTCTGATAGTAAAATACCTTTTTATAATTTCAATACAGATTCTATAAATAAATTAGGTAATGATATAGTAAAAAAATTAAGTTTATCAAAGCTTATGATTACACTTGGTGCTAATGGTATGGCATTATTTGATAAGGATATACAAACATTTAAAGATGAAGTTTATATAATACCTACTAAGGCTAAAAGTGTGTTTGATGTTTCTGGTGCGGGAGACACTGTTATATCGGTACTTGCTATGTGTCTTTCTGTTGGTTTTTCTTTTAAAGAGGCTTCTGAAATTGCTAATACTGCTGCGGGAGTTGTTGTTGGAAAGAGGGGTACTTCTACTTTAACTTTAGAAGAGCTTATAAAAGCTTTGTGAGGATTATACATGAGAAAATTATTATTTTTAGTTATTATCTTATCTATATGGGTATTTGCATGTTTGCCTAAGCCTCCTATTGCTCCTGCAAAAACTGTTACGGAACTTGTGCTTGGTAAAGATATTTATGTATATAAAGATGAGATAGTTGATTTAAATAGTCCAAAAATATATGAAGTTAATGGAGAATATTATTTTGGAGATTTTTATTATATTAAAAATAATACTGTTTATGCTATAGATGTTTCTAATTCTAGAATGGTTATTGCTAATGGAAGTAATATTAGTTCTTTTGATTTGGAATATAATAGTCTTGAAACTTCAAAAATATCTTTTATAGATAATAGTAGTAATGTATATATAACAGGTTATAATTTAGCGTATATTGGAGATATTACAATCACTAATGTATTAATGTCACTTCCTTCAGAAGGTCCATCTGTTGAAGGAAATGATGTTCCAGATTTGAAAACTTATATTATACAGGTAACTAATACTAATTATACTAAAGTAGGACTTGTATCTTTAAACAAAATATCTCCAGAGGGTAAAACATTATATAGCATATCTTCTATAATAGATAATGAATACGAAAAGGTTATAAAACTGATTTATTTAACTAATGATAAGTTTGCAGTATTAAAAAGAGATGATAAGAGAGTGCCTATATTGGATGTATACAATATTAATACAGGAGCAAAAGAAAACAGATATATTTTAGATAATATAGAAACTACAGATGAAGATACTATGTCTTATAGGGAAATAGTAGATTGTAAATATATAACAGATAAAAATGTTTTAGCTATACTTACTATGAGTATAGAAAACGGCAAGCATAAAGAAGATATAATATTTACAACCTCTTTTGATAATTTTAATTTAAAAGAGGCATATAAACTTGCAGCGAGAGATAATGCTCTTGCAGTTGGAATGTCTGATAATGGCAGAGTGATATATACTGGTATGGATAATGGACTTTATTTTATAATAAAGACTAATCCATTTGTATCGCAGAACTTCAGCAAAGAATATTTGGGCACTGATGATTTTAATAAATTAAGAGGAATTAATATGTTTAATGACTCTATTTATGGATTTTTATTTGAAGATGGCAAAATAAAATTCAATAATTTTTAAATATTATTGAATTTTTGAAAGTTTTCCTTCTGTTATAGTATTATCAGTATTAGTAATAGTTAATGATAAATAATCTTTATTAAAATCAAATGTATAATTATTTCCATTTTTTTGTGCAGTATATGAATCATCATTAACTTTGGTTAATTCTTGTTCTGCTATATCTACATTTTTATCATAAATATTTCCGCCTTCCATCATAACATTGATGGCACTATTTTCATCTACTTTGACTGTAGCTGTATTAACAATTAATTGTTTTTCTGAAATAAGTGTTGTATTAACACTTCCTCTGTATGTTCCTTGATATTTGTTTACGCTTGTGTTGTTTTTGCAAGAAAATATAAAAATAACTATAGATAATAGTATTAAAATTTCTTTTATTATTTTTTTCATAAAAATATTATTCCTTTAATGAATATTTATTATAATTAAAAATTTTTTTATAAATTTATAAAAAGTAAATTGTTTTTTTAACATTTATCATATACTATAATAAGAAATTTTAAAAGAGTGAAAATATGATTGATAATAATAAAAATAATATATTGGCTATTGTATCTTTAGTTTTATTGAGTTTTGCTTTGGGTACTTGTGAGTTTATAGTAATAGGTGTTTTAACTGATATTGCTGAAAGTTTCAAGGTGAGTGAGGTTATTGCTGGCGGATTAGTTTCTATGTTTGCTTTATCCTATTCAATATTTACTCCTTTTTCTGCTGCTATTGCTGGTAAGTTTAATAGGTTTAATTTTATAATATTTGCAAGTATAATATTTATTATAGGGAATTTCTTATGTTCTTTAGCTTTTGATTATAATTTCTTAATGATAATAAGGATATTTTTAGCAATTATTTCTGGGTCATTAATTTCTGTATCAATATCTTTTACTCCGTATGTTGCTACTAAAGAAAAAAGACCTATGGTTGTAGCTTGGATTTATTCTGGTTTTAGTATAGCTTCTATTTTTGGTGTACCAATAGGCACTACTATAAGTTATAGATTCGGTTGGAGAGCTTCTTTTATTTT